>NZ_NAZB01000023.1:0-212848 GCF_003055045.1 Heyndrickxia sporothermodurans | reverse complement strand
GAAATAGCTCTAGTTAAAAATTAATTGACGTTTCGTTTTGTTCAGTTTTCAAAGATCAATCATTACTTCCTTTTAAGAAGCAACTTTTTAACTATATCATTTTAAAAGTTTAATGTCAACAACTTTTCGAGTTTGTTTCAACTTTCATAGAAGCGACTTTTAAATCTTATCATCTTTATAAAATGATGTCAATACTTTTTTTGGAGCGGGTGATGGGAATCGAACCCACGACAACAGCTTGGAAGGCTGTAGTTTTACCACTAAACTACACCCGCATATTATAATTGTTTTAATGGCGCGCCCGATAGGAGTCGAACCCATAACCTTCTGATCCGTAGTCAGACACTCTATCCAATTGAGCTACGGGCGCATTTTTTTAAAAAAGCAATTTACTTTTCTGAAAGACTTTGGTGCGGCCGAGAGGACTTGAACCTCCACGGTGTTGCCACCACTAGGCCCTCAACCTAGCGCGTCTGCCATTCCGCCACGACCGCATCTTAAAAAGTGACATACAATATAATAACAAACTACTAGATAAAAATCAATAAGTTTTTTGGTGCGGGTGAAGGGAGTCGAACCCCCACGCCCTGCGGCGCCAGATCCTAAGTCTGGTGCGTCTGCCAATTCCGCCACACCCGCGCAAATTTAATGGTGAGCCATGAAGGACTCGAACCTTCGACCCTCTGATTAAAAGTCAGATGCTCTACCGACTGAGCTAATGGCTCTACATGAATATAAATATGAAGTTTTATTTAATCTGAACTAGGTTAAGCATCTACGACGTCCCAATCTCAGAAAGATCATTCAAGTTGCAGCTCGATTGGTACGCTGAAGCTTCCCTTCGAAGTTTAGTCGTTCGTGCTCTACCGACTGAGCTAATGGCTCGAATAAAAAAATAAAAAAATGGCTGGGCTAGCTGGATTCGAACCAACGAATGACGGAGTCAAAGTCCGTTGCCTTACCACTTGGCTATAGCCCAATATCATTTTTTAAAATGGCGGTCCGGACGGGACTCGAACCCGCGACCTCCTGCGTGACAGGCAGGCATTCTAACCAGCTGAACTACCGGACCAAAACTATTATTTATAACAATGACCCGTACGGGATTCGAACCCGTGTTACCGCCGTGAAAGGGCGGTGTCTTAACCGCTTGACCAACGGGCCACAAAATTAATTAACTGGCGGAGAAGGAGGGATTTGAACCCTCGCGCCGCTTACGCGACCTACACCCTTAGCAGGGGCGCCTCTTCAGCCACTTGAGTACTTCCCCTATATGGCTCCGCAGGTAGGATTCGAACCTACGACCGATCGGTTAACAGCCGATAGCTCTACCACTGAGCTACTGCGGAATAACATGTCATCTTATCGACTCTTAAAATTATAATTACGATTACACATTAAGTCAACCCATTTTAAAAAGTTTTTTCAAAAACTTATCATACACTTATTTCATCTCCAATTTCCCCCTGCATTTGCCACAAACAAAACGATCAACATCCACTTTCCTTCTACGTGTAAAAATAGTCTTACACCCTTTACAGACATATTTATATATTACTTTGGACTTTTTCCTTTGTACACTCTGCAATGGTGAACAGAATCTTGGGGCTTGTACTTCTTTAAGTAATTTTTTGAAATCATTGTCGCGATGTTGGTAGCCTTTTCCTTCAAGATGAAGATGATAATGACATAACTCATGTTTGATGATTCCAATCAATTCTTTTTCACCAAATTCAACATAATATTTATAGTTTATCTCAATATTATGGTTTTTTAGCAAATATCGCCCACCAGTCGTACGCAGCCTTGAATTAAATAAAGCAACATGTTTAAAAGGTTTTCCAAAGAACCTTAAAGATATTCGTTCAACTAGTTCTTGAAGCTCTTGATCATTCATCTTTCGTTCCCCTTTTTCCATTTTGCGTGAACATGACAAACTATTATAGCATATTGTAGATAATACTAAAGGAGGACTTTTGCCTATGCCAACTTGGTTTCAAAATCAAATGCGAAAAGCTTTTTCAGAAAAAAATCGATATCAAATTAAGCTTCTCAATCAATGTTGGTTTTTTTATCAACAAAAAATTTTATAACCCAATTATATGACAACTGTATAAATAATTGGCGTGTATGTATACACGCCAACGTTTACAACGCTACTAGCTTTGTAGCATTGTTAATGATAATCTTCCCTTTTGAGTATCCACTTTTTCTACCCAAACAGTGACAATATCCCCTAATGAAACTACATCCAAGGGATGTTTCACAAATTTATTACTAAGTTTAGAAATATGAACAAGTCCATCCTCTTTTACTCCGACATCGACAAATGCACCAAAATCTACTACATTTCTTACGGTTCCTTGCATTTCCATTCCTACTTTTAAATCTTCTAATTTTAAAATTTCCTTTTTCAGTAGTGGTTTTGGTAATTCATCGCGAAGGTCGCGCCCCGGACGATTTAATGCATCTATAATATCCTTTAATGTTAACTCACCAATATTTAATTGCTCTGATAATTCACTTAAAGAATAAGAACTTATCGCTTCTTTTAATTTTTCCGTTCCAATATCGCTAGGTGAACAATTTATTTTTTCCAGCAATGTTTTGACGGCTTGATAATTCTCAGGATGTATAGGAGTTTTGTCTAACGGATCATCTCCATCAATGATTCTCAAAAAACCAATACTTTGCTCATATGTTTTCGAGCCCAAACGTGGAATTCCTTTTAACTCTTTTCTGTTGTTAATCTTTCCAGTCTCATTTCTATACTTCACTATATTATTTGCAACTGCTTTACTTAATCCGGAAACATATTGCAATAGTGAGGGGGAGGCAGTATTTACATTTACGCCTACTTGGTTTACAGCTGTTTCCACAACAAATGTAAGTGATTCATTTAGTTTCTTTTGGGAGACATCATGTTGATATTGACCCACACCAACAGATTTTGGATCAATTTTCACTAACTCTGCTAATGGGTCTTGTAGTCTTCTAGCAATTGATACTGCGCTTCTTTCTTCTACTTGAAGGTCAGGGAACTCTTCACGTGCCAAATCAGATGCGGAATATACACTTGCCCCGGCTTCGTTAACAATAATATAAGAAATATCATCATTTATTTCTTTTAGAATTTCAGCGACAAATTGTTCTGTTTCTTGGGAAGCTGTTCCATTCCCTATTGCAATTACTTCTATTTTAAATTCTTTAATAATATCAATTATTTTCTTTCTTGCTTCTTCCGGTTTTGCTTTTGGTGGGTGTGGATAGATAACACCGATAAATAAAACTTTACCCGTTTCATCTACTACTGCGAGCTTGCATCCTGTTCGATATGCCGGATCAACACCGAGTACCTTTCTCCCTTTTAATGGGGGCTGTAATAATAGATTTCTAAGATTTTCGGAAAAAATATGAATCGATTGATCTTCAGCTTTTTCCGTCAATTCGTTACGAATCTCCCGTTCAATGGAAGGTTGAATTAGTCGTTTATAGCCGTCTTCAATTGCTTCTTTTACATATGGTGTGACACTAGACTGTTCATTCTTGATCACTTTTCGGAATAGTTGACTAATTATCTTTTCCTGATCCGGTTGAATGTTGACCCGCAGAACATCTTCTTTTTCCCCTCTGTTTAATGCAAGCACACGATGTGGGACAATCTTTCGTACTGGTTCTTCGTACTGGTAATACATTTCAAACACTTTTTTATCGTCTTTATCTTCTTTTTTTAATGTTGATGTAACGATCCCCGTTTTAAATGTCTCTTTCCGTATCCAATCACGAGTAGTTGCATCATCGGAGATCCACTCCGCAATAATATCCTTTGCCCCCATGATTGCATCTTCAATTGTATGTATTTCTTTTTCCTCGGATACATAATGTGCTGCTTCTTCATTAATATTTTTATCTGATGGATATGTCATCATCCATGTTGCCAACGGTTCCAACCCTTTTTCCTTAGCAATCGTCGCTTTTGTCCTTCTTTTTTGTTTATAAGGTCGATATAGATCTTCCACCATTTGAAGCTTATCGGCATTTAAAATCTTATTTTTTAATTCATCACTTAACTTTCCTTGTTCATCAATTAAACGAATAACTTCTTCTTTGCGTTGTTCTAGATTTTGGATATAGTTCCATCGGTCCATAATTGCTCGAATCTGAACCTCGTCTAATGCGCCTGTCATTTCTTTTCGGTAACGAGCGATAAACGGAACGGTATTACCTTCTTCTAGTAATGCAATGACATTTGAAATTTGTTTGTTCGAAAAAGATAGCTCTTTTGATAAACGTTGCTGCAGTTGGATCTTTTTTTCAACCGTTTGTTCCAAATCAAACACCTACTTCTTTAAAATTCACTAACAATCCTGCTAAACATATATTATCATTTCTTTATAAAAAGGAAAAAGCTTGCGATTAACGCAAGCTTCCAATAATGAACGTAGAATCATCCTCTTTGGAGAACTGTTTATTTTTTATTTCATTGGCGATTATTTTAACAGATTGGCAACTTTTTATTAACGTTTTTGTGTTATTAACTGCGAAACCATCCGTGTGAAAAAGAAATTTTGAATTTGGTTCATATAAAAAACGTTGTGTACGAATGTTTTGCGGACGCCCGGATAAGAAACCTCTTATTGGTAAAGGATATATCGTTTTGCCAGTTGGGGTATATAAATAAAAGCGGATATTTCCCACACAACTATATTCGAATTCACGAGTTGAAAAGTTCACCTTTAAAACAGCAACTGCCGCACCACGTTTTTGTGCGAGCACTTCATTGCAACGTTTCATTAATGTTTCTACATCATCAGTCATATTGTCTTTAACTACTTCTACAACAGCTGATGACGCTTCATAAGCATAACGACCACTGCCCAATCCATCCGCTAAGACACATAAAAAGTATTCCTCGGTAGCGGTAAAATAGTAACTATCTCCACAATAAGGTTTTCCTTCTTTAGCTGATTGGTAAGCATAAATTTCTACCAGCTCTTGCTGCAAATGTTTCATACCGATGAACTCTTCCTATCTCGTGATTCTTCGTTAATCGCATCACGTAATTTCTTAATCGCCTTCCTCTGAATCCGGGAAACATGCATTTGAGAAATTCCTAGTTTGTCTCCCGTCTCCTTTTGACTTAAATTATCTAGATAAGTTAATTGAATAATTTTTCGTTCTCGTTCATTTAAAACATGTAATACTTTATCAAGAACCATACGTTGATTTACTTTTTCAAAACCTGTATCTTCTTGACCTACTATATCTAAAAGCGTAACAGTACTTCCATCTGAATCAGCTTCAATGGAATGATCGACAGATAGGGCGTGGTAACTTTTCCCCATTTCCATCGCTTCCAAAACTTCTTCTTCGGATACATCCAACTTTGCAGCAATTTCATCAATTCGGGGAGAGCGCTGCAATAAGACCGTTAGTTCTTCTGAAGTTGTTTTTATTTTCGGACCTAGTTCCTTAATACGGCGCGGGACGTGCACACTCCAAGTTTTGTCACGTAAGAATCGCTTAATTTCTCCGATAATTGTTGGAATAGCAAAGGCTTCGAAGCTTTTCCCATATGAAGCATCATAACGCCTTATAGCCCCAAGTAATCCAAGTATACCAACCTGGAGAATGTCTTCTTGATATGATTTACCTTTAGAATATTTCCATGAAATGGACTCCACTAATTTTTTGTAATGCATCACAAGTTCATTCTGTGCGTCCATATCCCCGCTTTCTTGAAATGTCTTTATTAGTCTATTGATTTTTTCTTTTCCATATTGACTAGGTTGAGACAATTCGGGCATCGGTCTCCACCTGCTCTCCTTCAAGGTATTTGGTCATTAAGACCGTTACCCCTTTCTTATAATGAAACCTAACTTCATCCATAAGACTTTCGATTAGGTAAAGCCCCAGGCCTCCTTCACGCATAAACTCAACTTTTTCATTCTCATCGTACGGACCAGTTTCTGATTTTGTCTTTTCAACATCGAAGCTTCTGCCTTGATCAGCAACCATTACATCTAAACGATTAGGAAAGACGGTGAACCCGACAAATATTTCTCCCGCTGCATCTTCCTTATACGCGTGTTGAATTGCATTTGTAATAGCCTCGCTAGTTGCTATTTTTAAATCTTCTATCATTTCATATCCAAAACCCATACGGCTTGCAATTCCAGAAAGGGTTAATCTTATGACACCAATATATTCTGGCTTTGCGGGAATCTTCATCTCGATGTTATCGAATGCCTCCACCATTATACTCCACCTTCTACCTCGGTATAAATTTCCATAATATTAGTTAAACCTGTAATATCGAATAACCTTTTTAATCTTTCAGATAAACCACTTAAATATAGTTTTCCGTTATTTGCGCGGATGCTTTTGAACAGACCAACAAAAACACCTAAGCCTGTACTATCCATATAAGAAACATCCGATAAATCAATCGACATCCATATTTCTTCCTTTTCACCATAAGGAACAAGTGATTCCCTTAATTTTGGTGCGGTGTATGCATCAATTTCTCCATTAATTTTTACTAGAACATGATTTTCACTTTCTTGTATATCAATTGATATGTTCATAACGTCCACCTCATTAAACGTTTATTCTTTTTCTTCTTTACCCCGATTATAATAAGGCTAAACCTTTTTAAATTATTCTTTTTAAAATAATTAAAGTGAAATCATCTCGAAGTTGAAAAGCCTGAAGTCTTTCTAACTCTTTATACACATTCGTTACAATTTCTTGTGCTGGTAGATGGATATATTTTCCAATTAAATGCGTCAAAGTGTTTCGTTCGATAAATCCCTCATTTGTGCGACACTCGGTGACCCCATCTGAAAGTAAAATAATGAGATCGTTTTTTTGAATAAATTTTTTATATTGTCGGTATTTAGTATTCTTTTCTATTCCAAGCAATAATCCTTTTGCATATAAGTCCGTGAATTCACGTCTGTTTGAGTCATAATAAAATCCCGGTTCATGCCCCGCAGACGAATAGGATAGATAATGATTCAATGGATTATACAATCCATAAAACATTGTAATGAACATATTTGGGTCCACATTTTGTTCAACAACCCTATTTAAGCTTTCTAGAATAATATTGGGTTCGCCATTCCCTTGTAAACTGTCCATCGCATACTTAATCATGGACATACATAATGCAGCAGGGATTCCTTTCCCTATCACATCTGCAATAGCAACACCAATGCATCCATTTTCATCCGTTACAAAATGAAAATAGTCCCCACTCATATGTTTAGCAGGTACACTAATAGCCCCTATATCCAAGAAATCCGTTTGTGGAATTTTTGTCCCTAATAAGGTCTTTTGCATGCTTGCAGCTATTTCTATTTCCGTTTTTAACTCTTGTTGTTGACTTCTTAAGCTTTGATGCTCTCTGTAAGCTAATCCATATCCCATCATTAATTCAAGAAGAACATCAAAGGACCTAAGAATACTGCTCGGTACGCTCGGTTCAATTTCATGCATTATTGTGCGATGCCAATTAATAATTTCTTCAGGAGATATACGGTATTCAATCGATTTTCGGCTAAGCTGTTGAGCATGATATAACACTTGTTCATTTTGATTTTCTAAATAACTTTTTATAATCTCTTTATATTTTTGTTCAAGTACTGTTTTAGAGTCCATAAATTACTCCTTTCTAGCGGAGCCATTTGATCGCTATAATAGTCGTACCCTTGTTTGGTGTTGAGTCTATATCAAATTCGTCCATAAGGCGTTTGACCCCGGGCAAACCAGCACCTAATCCACCTGACGTAGAGAAACCATCCTCCATTACTTTCCGAATATCATTGATTCCAGGCCCTTCATCTTTTGCAATGATTTTCAAACCGATTTTTCCATCTTTAATTTCCTTTTCAATACAAATTTGTCCTTGACCGGCATAAAGAAATATATTTCTTGCCAATTCACTAATCGCTGTTGTAATTCTTGCTTGATCAACTATTCCAAAGTGTAACTCTTTAGCTACGTTTCGACCTAATTGTCGAACCGCAACGATGTCCCACTCATTTAATATCTCTACGCAGGATTGGAGCTCCATAAAGTTAATCCCCCAGTTCCTGTTGTAATTTCTCTAAACCATTATCTAGGTCTATTGCAGTTAGAACATCATCCAACCTAATCCCCAGTTCAATCAAGGTGATTGCGACGGCTGGCTGAATCCCAGTTATAACAACTTTTGCCCCCATAAGTTTTGACATACTTATGACATCTCCAAGAACCTTCGCTATAAAAGAGTCGATAAAATCGATGGAAGTAATATCGATCACAACACCACGTGCACTTGTTGTATGAATTTTATGTAATAGATCCTCTTGAAACTCTAATGCCGTTTGATCATCCAGTTCCCATTGAATGGATATAAGCAAACAATCTTTTAGTTTTAAAATCGGTATCCTCACAGTGCACCCTCCCACTTCACAATTTTTCGATTTGTTATTTCCAATGCTTTCTCTATGCCTTTTCTTAATGTACTCGTTGTAATGATTTGTGACAAATTAATTCCCAGGTTAACGATTGTTTGTGCAATTTCAGGGCGGATTCCTACTAACATACATTTGGCGCCTACTAAACGAACAGCATCAGCTGCTTGAATAATATGGTGAGCTACCATCGTATCAACTACGGGAACACCGGTAATATCGATTAACACGACTTCCGCACGATGTTTTACCACTCCGTTTAATAGGTTTTCCATAATCAGTTTCGCTCTTTCGGTATCGATTGTCCCAACAAGAGGCATAACCGATATTTTTTCAAATACAGGAATTAATGGTGCTGACAATTCTTGGAGAGCAATTTTTTGTAAAGAAACGGTCCTTTCCCAAGTACTGTTATATGCTTTAATAATTTCATTATTTATTGGCGTCATCCAATTTTCAAAAATGGTAAAGTATTCGAGTTTTTTCTCCGAAGAAAACAGTTTAGTTTCATTTACCTTTTCAAAAATTACTTTATTTAATGTAGCTATCCCAGAAGTAACAAAAGTTAAAGGCCAACCAAGTCGAACAAGCCTTTCTGCGAAATCAGTAAGTTTTTCGTTATAGTTTTCACTTGAATCCGTTAATCTCGATAATATGACATTAACAAACTCACTGCTCGTATTAACAAATACTTGATCGGAAACAACATTTATAAAGCGCTCATCCTCGTCACTTTTCATTCGTTTCATCCACTCTTCTAAAATCTCGTCTTTGTGGGTTGGAATATATTCTATTAAAAAATTGTACACCTCGACCTCTCCAATCTCAAATCTATTTCTAATTACTTCCTTTTCCATCTCTTATCTATATTTATGTTATCAAAAAATAAATAACTAAAATATTTTTTATATCCTTTTTTAGACAAAATAAGTCGTTTTTCCTACCACTTTTTATACTTATAAAAAAAAGAAACCCCCATCTAATTGAGTGTTTCTTTGCTGATTCATCCTATTAAAATTCAATAAGTCCTAAACTAATTTGTAATGCATCGTCCACTTTTTCCATCATTTCTTCGTCTAAATGTGTGATTTTGTCTGTTAAGCGTTGTTTATCAATTGTGCGAATTTGTTCAAGCAAAATAACAGAATCGCGTTCAAAGCCATAACGCTTTGCATCAATTTCAACATGTGTAGGAAGTTTTGCTTTTTGGATTTGCGCTGTAATAGCAGCAACAATTACAGTGGGACTAAACCGATTCCCAATGTCGTTTTGAATCACTAAAACAGGACGTACTCCGCCTTGTTCGGAACCGACAACAGGGGAAAGGTCAGCAAAATACACGTCACCACGCTTAACAATCAAAGGACTAACCCCCGCTTACTAAGCGTTCTACTGTATGTTCTGCTTCGTATTCTGCTTGAATCGCCTCAGATGCAATCGCTAAATTAATTTTAGCCATTTCCATGTAGCCACGTCTCATTGATTCACGAATTTGTCTTTTTTTACGCTCACGCAGATACATTTTTGTAGCGCGATAAATAAATTCATTACGATTCACATTCTCTTGTTCTGCAAATCCATCAAGTTCTATTAACAATTGTTGCGGTAACTGAATTAATATTTCTGTTGTTGCGCTGGATTCAGACACAAACTACACCTCCACCAATCACTACACACCGATTCTTAAATACCAATTTAATAATACCACCAAATTTACTATATGCAAATATATTTTAAGCATTCCTAAGTATTATCGCCAAAAAAATCTATTAAATATGCAAATGGATAAAATAATTTTCTAAACATCTATAATTACGATTAATAAAAACAATCAGATTAAACGATTATCCACTTCAATGATCTCACCATGTTGGATGTATACTCTAGGGATTCTTGTTGAAATTAAACATGGTATTTCATAATTGATGGTTTCAAGTTTTTTTGCTATCTCATCCATCGAGATGTATTCAGTTCCTTGTTTTCCGACTAATGTTGCTTTTGTTCCAATCGGTACTTCACGTTTTAGCCTGATCATGCATTGATCCATACAAATACGACCTACAATCGGCACTCTTTCTCCTTCCACGAGCACTTCTTGGCCTTGTAATTTACGGATCCATCCGTCTGCATACCCTATTTGGAGTGTTCCTATCCATTCCTCTTGCTCCGTTTTATAGACAGAACCGTAACTAACCCCTTCACCCGGTGGAACCTTTTTCACGTTTGAAATCCTCGTATGAAGTGAAAACACCTCATGCAAAGGAAACGGAAGAACGCTTTTCATTTCTTCGGACGGGGAAAGCCCATACATTCCAATCCCATATCTTACCGCATTAAATTCGGATTGATCAAAACGTAAGGATGTAGCACTGTTTGCACAATGAATAAATGGAGGTTTTTCATTTAATGCTGCTACCATTTCTTTAAATTTGAAAAGCTGCTGATTATAGTATTGTTGATCAAGTTCATCAGCCGTTGCAAAATGAGTAAATAGACCTTCAAATTGAAAACAATCTGAATGATGAAGAAACGATTCAATCTCTTTTAAATCACTTATTTCCCTTACACCAATCCTTCCCATCCCAGTATCACATTTTACATGGACGAGAAGCTTCTGTTCTTTATTTAAGTGCTTTTCTGCTTGTTCTAGCCACTCTTTTTGAAAAACAGTTAATGAAATATTATATTGGGCAGCTATATATGCATCTGTTGGTCTGCTTGCCCCTAAAACAAGTATAGGTGACATGATTCCTTTTTTCCTTAACGAAATGGCTTCATCTAGAAAAGCCACCGCTAATCCGTAAGCACCCGCTTGTAATGCTGCTCTACCAATTTGTACATCCCCATGCCCATAAGCATTCGCTTTCACTACTGCAAAAATTTTTATTCCACTAGGTAAGTGCTTTTCAATTTGCTTTAAATTCTTAATTAATTGATCTAAATCGATTTCGACCCAAGTATCTCGAAAAAACGGTGTTTTTTCATTCATTCCATCCACTTCCCTAATTAACCTATATGATTATTTCCATCATTATTTAAACATATAACAGACAAAAAAGAAAACAGGTTCCCTTAAAACTGAACCTGTCTGCATAAATATTGTTTACTATTCTTTTTATGTTATATTTCATTTATTTTACGGGTTCTGATTGTACCGATTGAGCTACCTCAATTAATTCATTTTCTGTTAACTCTTTCGATGCAATCATATAATCAACACCATCTTGAGTCCAAGATATGGAGCCTTTTGTTAAAGTACCGATAGCAAATCCTAAATCTACCATATCAGCATCAGCAATTGATGTAGGAACCATCGTTGCCGTTTGCATCGCTTCTGCCTTCTCTTGTATCATCGTAAACGATTTTTTTCCAGTGTATGTCAATACTACACGTTTCCCGTTTTCTGTATTAATTTCTTTTTCATCCAATAGGGCTGTATCACCAATTTTCGCAGTAGGATATTTCACCGTTAACTCAGTTCCCTCTGGTTTTGCACTGGCAGGTATTTCATCTAATATAGAACTCGTTAAATTTTTATGTGTGTCAAATGCATTTTTATCGAATTTCGCATTGAAATCCACTTTCGTAAATTGTACAGAAACTAGTGTTTTACGGTCTGTATCCATAACCTTCACACTTTTCGGAGATAAGTTTCTTTTATTAAAAACAATCTCCTGATAGGGTAACATTTTATTGTTTTGGTAACGAGTCTTTGTTTCAAATACGTATTGGTCTTTCGTTGATTTAAACGTTGCATCTTTATCCAATAAAATATCTTTTACAAGCGATTCAAATAAATATGCTTGGCTGCTGTTTTGTGGCCACTCACTTTGAAATTTATAACTTTTATTAAGAGCAGGTGTTAATACGTACACCCCTTCTTTATTTCTTAAAATCATTTGACTTTGCTCTTTTATATCATTTTTCAAAAGTACTCGATAAAAGTTTGGCTTATTATGCCAAATTTCAATGTCATAGGTTTGTGGTTCATTTCCCACTTGCAACGTCATTTTCGCTTTTGCCTTATACCCTTTTAAGTCCTCTATCTTTTCTTTTAAATTTCCTACTACATCTTCTTGCGACTTGGATCCACAAGCTGATAGTACGATCATTATTGCAAGAGCCATCACAAGCATCCAAACCTTTCTTTTCATCCCTTCAACCCCTTCATAGTGTAATATTCGTTGGTGAAGAGAAAGGCCAGCATAAATCAATTACCAAAAGTCTCTGACTTTCATCATCTACTTATAGCAATGTTCAAATAAGCCTTGTCTCTCCTATCGCACTATGAATATATGAGACAACCTTTAAGAATATGCAAAGGGGCAGTAATTTTTATATTGTCTCAATTACAACTTGCGCAGCCGCAAATTGCTTACTATGTGTGATGGAAAGATGAACACCCTTTTCATGGGGTTTACGAAAGTAGGGCTTTCCATTGTTATCTACCATAATCTCCATATCTTGCAAAGAAAGCTCCTTTCCTATGCCCGTTCCCATCGCTTTCGAGAAAGCTTCTTTTGCAGCAAATCTGCCTGCTAAGTATTCAGATTTTCTTGATTCCTTTAGTTCTAAATATAGTTCCAATTCACTTTCGGTTAAAATTTTTTCGGGAAATCGCGGTTGACGGGTTCTTAATTGATGTATTCGGTCAATTTCAATAATATCTATTCCTATCCCTTGAATCATTTTATTCAATCCCTTCTATCACTATAAGTTGTTGCATATGATGTACAAGACTTTTTGCGAGAGGAGTATATTCTATGTATATTCGTAACGAAGGTTTCTTTCAATATATAAAAAACTACCCAATCGTTAGCACTATTATTTTACTACATGTATTGTTGTTCATAATGAATTTTATCCCACTTATCCCTCACAAATACATTTTCCAATGGTTATCCGGAGTAAATCTTTATATAGCAGATGGACAATTTTGGCGACTCATTACTCCCATTTTTGTACATGCGAGTTTCCCACATTTACTATTTAATTCATTTTCCCTACTCATCTTTGGACCATTTTTAGAAAGATTAGTAGGAAAATTGATTTTCTGCATATTTTATCTTATTTGTGGAGTGATTGGAAATATCGCTACATATCTTTTATTACCACTTACATATAGCCATGTAGGTGCTAGCGGGGCAATTTTTGGTTTATTTGGTATGTATTTAGCGATGATTGTTTTAAAAAAACATATGTTGACGATGACTATTCACCAAGTAATTATACCAATTGTTGTCATTGCCCTCGTTATGACTTTCCTTGAACCAAATGTGAATATCATCTCACATATTTTCGGAATATTGTCGGGCTATTTGATGGGAATTGTATATCTTACTGCTAAAAAAAAGGGCATCCAATAAATTTTTTTGATGATGCCCATTGTCTTTTATTTACGATACCACTGATAAATCCTATTCACATCTGATAATTCTAAGTGATAAACCTTTGAAGTTTTTCCTGACCCGGATGACTTAACTGTGGAAAAGATTGACGCTAAATGCAGCTTTCTTTGAAACCAGCTTTGTTTTACCATCATACTTTGAATACGATTTTTCCTCATAAATATGGTATGTTTTAATAATCCTCGATAGCGAAGCGATAACTGATCTTGTTCCACTCTCCATCCTGCAGCACGATAGCGCAAAAGACCGAAGACTGCAAAGAATGCTAATAATATTATACTTAATAAACCAATGGGCCAGAAGGCGATGGCTAAACCTGCTGATATAGGGAGAACTTTCAATATTTCGCGAATGATATATCGATTTTTCGCACGACTTGGTGCTTTATGAAAAGAAGTATGAAAATTATAGTCTGTTAAAACATCACCTAAAATACTGGGGATTTTGCTTTTTTTCACTATTGGAATAAGTACGACATTCATACTTTCTTTATCTGCAACCGAACCGCCGGCACTTTCAATAAATACCGATGCGTAGCCCCATAATTGTCTTAGCGGGTTTTCAGTAATGCGTACCGCTTGAATTCGATGAAGAGGAATGGTCGTTTGACGTCTTTCTAATAACCCTCTAGTAATAATGAAGTTGCCATCACTTAGTTTCGTTGTAAACCCATTATATTTAATCAATGTAACAACAATTGATCCGATCCAAGCAACTAACAGAATTAGTACGATTAAAAATATAATTAGAAATACACCACTTTCAACGAGGTGACTCAGCTCTTTAAATATTTTTTCATAAGGGATCATTTCATTAAATTGTGAGATAAAGGCTAACAAAGCCGATACAATCACACCTGCGCCTCCGGAGGTAGATGCCATAATAAACATTTCTTTATTAGAAATTTGATAAATGATTTCATTTGATTGTTCGACATCAAATGTGACATCATTAGTTTCAATTTTTACCGATGACTTTTTCGCCTCTGTTATAATCTGTTGAATTTCATCGGCTTCGCTTTTTTTAATCGCTGTTAACTCAGCCTCCGCCTCTGTTACATTGCTGTTTCCCGCTGTTTCAATTTTCACTTTAACTAAACCGAATGGACGATGTAGAATTCCTTCGGATAAATCCAAACTTTGAATTCTTTCGAAAGGTATATAGCGTTTTTTCTTTACAAGTAAACCGTATTCAATTCGCAGTTCCCCCTCTTCCAAACGATAGGTAAACCGGCGCCATTTCACAATCCCTGAAATTAATACAATTAAGATCATCAACATCATAAAGAATATAGGTATATATTCCCATATAGATTCTTTATGCCCTCCTCTACCGATAAAAAGGAAGATGATAATCGGAGCAATCAATTGTTTCAATTCATTAAGAAAATTTGAAATTGCGGTGATCGGATGTAATCTCTTATAATTAGACATCATCTTCATCCACCCTTGCCAACGCAGAAATCGAATGACGTAAACGATCAGCCTCAAACATATCAACAGCCGGGATATGATGAACAGTCGCAGCCGTGGAAATCGTTATTGTAGCAAGATCGTAGTTTCGTAAAAGCGGCCCTTGAACAGTATCAACATGTTGGACACGAATCATCGGAACGAGCGTCCGCTTAATAATAAAAACGCCATGTTGTAATTCTATTTCTTGTTCCCTCACTTCATATTTCCATCTTTTCCATCTTATTTGTGGAATGATGAATATAAAAAGAACTGAATACAATAAGGCGATGATTAGAGCTAATCCAGTAAACCAAGTACTCCAATCCCATAAAGAAATGATAAATATTACCGCTGCACACCCGATCCAAACAAGGAGTGAATGTAAGATGCCGGTTATTTTCCACACCTTTAAAGCAAGCTTTGATATCCTTTTCTGAGGTTCTCTTATTTCCATACCCTACCTCCATCTAATGGACTATGTATATATACGTTTAACTAGAGCTTTTGTTTCATTTTTAAATGAATATTGGATTAAAAAAAGCAACCGGACATCGCTCCGATTGCTTTTTGTTTGCAAGCTCTATGTTCATAATAGCCAGCGTATTGATCGCTTACTCTTTTTTGGCCCTATTACATCAATTTATAATCGCGTTTTATGATCTGTTATGATCTCTTTTGTAATCTTTATTATTATCTCTGTTGAATTCTCTTCTTCCAGATCTTCTTGGCTTACGGTTGGCATTTCCACCGCTTCCACCTTTATTTCCATAAGATGGTTTCCCGCGTCTAGAGGAAGATCTTTGCCCATCTCTCTTCGATGGAAGAGGACGCTCTTCTGTAATATGGACAGGTGTTTTATCAGGCTCTTTCGTCATTAATTTAAGAGCAGCTGCAACAATTTGCGTCGCATCATTTTCTTCTAATAATTCCTTTGCGACATTAGCATACTCATTAAGATTATTTTCTTTCACAATATCCGCTAGTTTCTCCATTGAAACGCGAATTTGCCCTTCAAATGCCTCATCCCAACTTGGTGGACGCATTGGCATCATTCTCTTTTTCGTTGTTTGCTCAACGGTTTTTAAATAACCCATTTCTCGAGGAGTAACAAATGTAATGGCCATTCCTTCTTTACCTGCACGACCTGTTCGACCAATACGGTGAACATAGCTTTCAGGATCTTGCGGAATATCATAATTGTATACATGTGTTACACCTGAAATATCTAATCCACGTGCAGCAACATCTGTCGCCACTAAAACGTCTACTTTTCCATCTTTGAACTTTCTCAGAACAGACAAACGTTTAGCTTGACTTAAGTCTCCATGAATACCTTCCGCTGTATAACCTCTAAGATTTAAGGCATTTGCCAATTCATCGACACGTCGTTTCGTACGGCCAAAGACGATAGCAAGTTCCGGTGATTGAACATCTATTAAACGAGAAAGAACGTCAAACTTTTCTCTTTCCTGTACTTTTACATAATATTGTTCAATTAAAGGAACCGTCATTTCTTTTGCTTTTACGCGTACTAATTCAGGATCTTTCATGAATCTCTCAGCAATTCTTCGAATCGGATCCGGCATTGTTGCTGAGAAAAGTAATGTTTGGCGTTCTTCCGGAACACTAGATAAAATAGATTCAATATCATCAATGAATCCCATATTTAACATTTCATCTGCTTCATCGAGTACTAATGTAGATACTTGATCAAGCTTTAATGTGCGACGTTTAATATGATCTAGAATACGACCCGGAGTTCCAACAATAATTTGCGGACCTTTTTTCAACGCTTTAATTTGGCGTTGAATATCTTGCCCGCCATAAACTGCTAAAACACGCGTTCTTGCATCATATCCAATTTTATATAGTTCTTCAGATACTTGGATCGCTAATTCACGTGTAGGAGCAATAATAATTCCTTGAATATTAGGGTTTTTCGTATCAATTTTTTCAATTAGCGGAATCCCAAAGGCTGCAGTTTTACCAGTTCCTGTTTGCGCCTGACCAATAATATCTTTTCCTTGGGTACTTAATGGGATTGTCTTTGCTTGAATTGGTGATGCTTCTTCAAAGCCCATTCGTTTTAATGATTTTAAAATTGCCGGGCTTAAATTTAACTCTGAAAAATTCGTCAATCTTCTCATTCTCCTTTATTACTTAACAGGGCCAAGAAAACCTAAAATGGTTTGTTTCCCCGATACTATACAAAAAAAAGTCACTCATTTGTAAAATAAAGAGTTGCGGCAAAAAGTGTAAACGATGTATGGGTATCGTACCATTAATTAGCAGGGATTTCAACGAGCAAGAAATCCCAAATTATCTTCTTATTTAATGAATACGAAATACCTTCCCGATTATTATTCCCTATTTACCAAATAAAATATAAGGACCCTGTAAAAATTTAATTTCTTTTAATTTTCAATCAAGGACTTAACAACCTCTTCTAACTTCATTCCTCTAGAACCTTTTACAAGTATCCATTCATCTCCTTTAATAATAGATTTTAATGACTGTATGAGTTCTTGTTTGTCCGAAAAGTGGAAAACTCGTGTTGGCGGAAATTGTTCCGATGCACTTTCTGCTATATATTTTCCCAATTCTCCATAAGTAAAAACATAATGGATTTTTTCCGGATTTAATATACTTCCCACTTCTTTATGGAATTGGATTTCATTTTCTCCAAGCTCAAGCATATCTCCGAGAACAACAATTTTCCGTTCATCCTGATCAAGGTTTTCTAACATATGAATGGCAGCTTTCATCGATGTCGGACTTGCATTATAGGCATCATTTATCACTTGTGTTCCTTTTATTCCGGAATGTAGTTCCATTCGCATAGCTGAGAGCTTTAATGATTTTAGCCCGGACTCTATTTCCTCCAGCGACAAGTCTAATTCAAGCGCTGCGATTATACCCGCCAAAGCGTTTAAAACATTATACTCTCCTAGAACCGGTAGAAAGAGGTGTTTATCTGGTGCGATATTAACGGAGAATATGCTTCCATGATCTTTTTTCTCAATATAAATTGGGAATACATCATTCGACTTAGACTTCCCAAATGTTTTCACCCTAAAGTTGTTGTATAAATGTTCCCGTTCTTTTAAAAGTGGTTCATCACCGATATAAATAAATAATCCATCCTCAGATAAACCTTTCGTAATTTCTAACTTAGCTTCAGCTATTCCTTCCCTTGATCCGAGATCTTGAAGATGTGCTTCACCAATATTCGTGATAATCGCGATGTCCGGTTTTGCCATTTTCGTCAAAAATTCGATTTCTCCTCTAGCACTCATTCCCATTTCGAGGACAGCAACATCAGTCTCTTCATTTAATGAAAGGATTGTGATTGGAAGACCTAAATGATTATTGTAATTGCCTTCTGTTTTTTGCACGACATACTTCTCACTTAACATAGCGGTTACGATGTCTTTTGTCGTTGTCTTTCCGTTACTGCCGGTAACACCAACAATTTTAATAGTAAGTTCTGAGCGATAGTTTCTTGCTAATTCTTGCAAGGCAACTTCGGTATTTTCTACTATGATTATTGGTAAATGCGTAGGCGGATTAGGAACATCCTTTTGCCATAGTGATCCAGCTGCTCCGTTCTTTATCGCATCTTCGACATATTTATGTCCATCGACATTTTGGCCTTTAAAAGGGATGAAAAGATTCCCGGATTGTAATTTTCGAGTATCAATACATACTCCATTAATCATCGTATCAGCAAACGGGGAAACATCATTTTCAACCTTAATCATTTTAGTTATCTGCGAGATCGTTCTTTGAATCATTATTCATTTCCTCCAGGCATTTAAAAAGAATAATAAGGGTGTCTCTACTTGATTTATGAGATACCCTTATAGATATTGAAAATTAAAATGTGTGTTTAATGTTTTGTTTATCCTTATGTCGCTCTTGTGCCAGCTCTACCAATCGTTCAATTAATGCAGGATATTCAACTCCGCTATGCTTCCATAGAAGTGGGAACATACTAAATGGTGTAAAACCAGGCATTGTGTTTACTTCATTAATCAACACTTTCCCTTCGCTTGTAACAAAGAAATCGGCACGAACAAGGCCTGAACAATCTAATGCTTTAAATGCTTGAATAGCCGTTTTTGTTAATTCACGGTAAGTATCTGACGAAATTTCAGCCGGAATAATTAATTCTGTATTTCCATCCTCGTATTTTGCTTTATAATCGTAAAAGTCTTTTTTAGGAACAATTTCTCCAGCCACAGAACATTCTGGATCGTCATTACCAAGCACACCAATTTCTATTTCTCGAGCAATAATCCCTTCTTCAACAATCACTTTTCGATCAAATTGAAAAGCTTCTTCAAAGGCTGCTCCCAACTCATTACGATTCATACATTTACTTATCCCAACACTGGAGCCAAGATTTGCGGGTTTTACAAAGCAAGGATATCCTAGTTCTTTTTCAACTTTTTCATATGCAGCTTCGCGATTACTTTCCCAATTATTGCGGATAAACCAGACATATTTAACTTGTTCTAAACCTGCCTGGGCAAATAAATTTTTCATAATCACTTTATCCATTCCGGCAGCAGATGCTAAAACTCCGTTTCCAACATAAGGTAAATTTAATAATTCAAGCATCCCTTGCACAGTACCATCTTCACCATTTGGTCCATGTAAAAGTGGGAAAATTACATCATACCCACTGTTTGCCTCTGACTCGGAAGGCGCACTTACTAATGAAGTCGAAAGTGCATTAGGAGCGATCATTTCTCCCGTAGAAAACTCTAAAGCTTTAACACTTTCAATCGGACCTGTAATTGCTTCCCCTTTTATCCATTTGCCCTCTGTATTTATATAGATCGGATTGATATCAAATTTTTCATGATCAAGTGCCTGTATAACTGCTTTTGCTGTTTGCAAGGATACTTGATGTTCAGCAGATTTCCCGCCATAAAGTAAGCATAATTTGGTTTTCATGTTTTTCCTCCATCATAATAACTACAAATAGTTTAGCATTATTCCATTGATTGTTGATTTAGGTCATTTGCCTAAATTATCTTATGTAAAAAGTCCGATTTCTGTGCTGGATCATTTTATTTCACAAAAGCCTTCCATTCTTTAGCTTTTCGATCATAAACAATTTTTCCATCTAATTGACGCCGATCGCGTTCCTTATATTCCTCGTACATTTCGTCCATGTCATAGTAATCACCAATGACCCAAATCGGTATTTCTACAGTAGTTCTAGTGTAGGTAGCCTCTTCAATCGCAAAGAGCATTCCCTCTTTCATATCTTCAATAAATGGATAAAGGATTTCGACTGGTATTGAAGGAATATCCTTTTTCTTTTTAAATCCAAGAAGGGTTTTCTCTGCTTTTTCATTTAACCGGTTGGATATGGTGGTTCCTAAAGTTGTATAGAAGTCATCAAAGCGACGATAGTAAGTTTTGTTAACCCAGCCATCGTCATGGGATAAATAGGCAAACCGATTATTCAACTTTCGATAAAATGGCAGACGCAAGTGAGATTTTATATGGCTTAAATATAATAATTCTGCAATCTCCTGACCATCTAGATGATTTAATGTATCCTCATCCTCAAAATCAATCCAGCAAAAATCTTCATAATGATAAATGTTGTCTTTTGTCATTTTCGGAATCAATTCAGCGTCAACATAACCAAGTAATGTATGGAGATTAAAATTCGCATCCTCAAATTGATGTCTTAGTAAAAGAAGATTAGGTAAATCAGGAAAGGCTTGATAAAAATCATAAAAATCAATGCCATGTGATAAGACATAATGATCCACAACATTTGTATGAACGTAGATGACTCCCCGATTCGCAACACGATTTTTCAATAGAGTTCCCTCCGAATTAATATCTCCTAATGGGATACGTAAAAAACAGCTTCATTTTGAAAGGGCTGTTTCACAAAAAACTTTCGTTACTTTTATTTTACCAAATTTTTATGATAAATCCTTAAAATATTTTCTACATATTTTATCATCGATTGTTTTGCAACCTTTTTTATTTAGATTTATTCTGTATGATTTTCGGGTACATTATCAATAAAAGGAGGTGCAAGTTTTACTTATTAGTAAAACAGTCCTATGCCAATAGTCAATTTTATCATTATTATTATTCTTATTGCCATTACTGCTTTTTTCGTCGCTTCAGAATTTGCTATTGTTCGTGTGCGTACTTCTAGAATCGATCAATTAATTGCGGAAGGAAACCAGTCAGCTATAACAGCAAAAAAGGTGATTTCCAATCTTGATAGTTATTTATCAGCTATTCAGTTAGGTATTACCGTTACTTCCCTAATATTAGGATGGCTAGGTGAACCGACAGTCCAAGTGTTATTAAACCCAATTTTGGAAAAAATTCATTTTCCGCCGTCCATTTCTAGCATTATTTCGTTTATTATTTCCTTTGCCCTTATTACTTTTTTTAATGTTGTATTAGGTGAACTGGCGCCAAAATCATTTGCTATTCAAAAAACAGAAGAGATTACTTTATTTGTTGCCAAACCTTTAGTTTGGTTCAATCGCATTATGTTTCCCTTTATTTGGACATTAAACAAATCATCACGTCTCGTAACCAAACTTGCCGGACTAAAACCTGCCTCGGATAGTGAAATTGCACCTACAGAGGAAGAGCTTCGCATCATTTTATCGGAAAGTTTAAAAAGCGGTGAGATTAATCAATCCGAATATAAGTACGTGAATAATATTTTTGAATTTGATAATCGAATTGCAAAGGAAATTATGGTACCGCGTACAGAAATGGTGACATTGGAAAAAGAAGCAACAATTGATGAAATTTTAGAAACTGCAAAGGTTGAAAAGTTCACAAGATATCCTATTACAAACGGTGATAAAGATAGTATTATCGGGATTGTAAACATTAAAGAAGTCTTAACCGATTGTATTTTTGATGAATGTCTCGAAGAAAACCCAATTGAAAAATATATAAAACCTGTTCCAAAAGTGATTGAAACAGTCCCAATAAAAGGGCTTTTATCTAAAATACAAAAAGATCGTACACATATGGTAATTTTACTTGATGAATATGGCGGGACCGCAGGGCTAGTCACTGTTGAAGATATTCTTGAAGAAATCGTCGGAGAAATTCGTGATGAATTTGACTCAGATGAAATTCCGCTCATTCGAAAGATTAATGATTCCCATTATATTTTAGATGCAAAAGTGCTAATTGAAGAAGTTAACGATTTACTAGGGACCCATATTTTTGATGAAGAGATCGACACCCTCGGCGGTTGGCTCCTTACGAAGAAATATGACTTAAAGAAAGGTGATATTGTGGAATGGGAGAATTTTGAATTTATTGTATCAGATATGGAACAATCACATGTCCAATATGTTGAAGTGAAAAAAATATAGTAGAAATCTAAAAAGTTTTCAAGTGATTGACGCTTTAAAAACAGCACAGAGTGGATTGAGCGGAAAGGAACGGACATAAAAAAAGGAAACCTTTTCTTAAAGTAAGACGTCTATAACTATTGATGTGTTACATAGAAATTAGGTGAAAAAAGTGAAAAAGCAACAAAAAGTGATCGATAAGATTGATTGGACATTAGTGCTTATCTTGTTCTTATTTTTAATAATTAGTTGCATCTCTATTTCAAGTGCACAAACATCTGCTCAATATAAAGGAAATTTTGTTCTGCAACAAGGTGTTTGGTATGTGATTGGCTTTACGATAATCGGAATGGCTATCATTCTAGATCCTAGCCAGTATCGAAAACTTTCCTATTATTTTTACGGATTTGGGATTTTATTACTAGTAGGATTGCTCGTTGCACCACATTGTATTGATACAGGATGTCTAGTTCCTAAAAGGAATGGCGCTACGAGTTGGTACGTATTACCAGGATTAGGGCAAATACAGCCCTCTGAGTTCATGAAAACATTCTTAATTCTTGCAGTAAGTAATATAATTGCCTCTCACAATGAAAAAGTGACCGTAAAAACAACAAAAACAGATCTGTTTCTTTTGCTAAAAATAGGATTAATTACAGCGCTGCCACTTGCTTTAATTTTACTTCAACCGGATTTGGGAACCGGTTTGGTTTTAATTGCGATTGTCGCCGGATTGGTGCTTATTTCGGGGATTACTTGGAAAATCATTTTACCATTATATACGTCCATTCTGACTATCGGGGGCACAGTATTATATTTTGTCATATGGGCACCTGAAACACTTGTAAAATATCTTCCTGTTAAAGCATATCAATTCGATCGAATTTATGCTTGGCTCTACCCCGAAAACTACCCCGAAGAGAGCTGGCATCTCCTTCTCTCGATGAGTGCTATCGGGTCCGGTGAAATATCAGGTAAAGGCTTTTTTAACAAAGAAGTTTATTTACCTGAAAGACATACGGATTTTATTTTTAGTGTAATTGGAGAAGAATTCGGATTTGTTGGAGCAAGTATTGTTATTTGTTTATACTTTTTCTTAATTTACCATTTAACGAAAACGGCCATTTTCACAAAAAGTCCATTCAACTCTTACGTTTGCGCCGGCATTATTTGTATGATTACTTTTCATGTGTTTCAAAACATCGGAATGACCATCCAGGTACTTCCAATCACAGGCATTCCGCTTCCGTTTATCAGCTATGGTGGAAGCTCTTTAATGGGGAATATGTTAGCTTTAGGATTGATATTTAGCATCCGGTTTTACCACAGGGATTACATGTTTTCTTCGGAAAATTGATAAAGTCGATTTTGGAAAAAAATCGACTTTTAATATTAAATATAAAGCATAGTGTACAATATAACTCCATAAATTATGTTAAAGAAGTATGAAAAGTATCACGTTTGACTGTATGGTTTATTTTTTTTATAATATGTTTAACATTTTATTAAGGGGTGATCGAATGGGGCTGTGTACCGAATCGGTGAATTAGCATCAATAGCGAATGTTTCAAAAAGAACAATAGACTACTATACTAGTATTGGCTTATTGAAAGCAAGTCGATCAAAGTCGAATTATCGAATATACGAAACAGACGCAATAGATGACTTGAAATTTATTGAAGACTGTAAAAAGCTGTCCCTGCCTCTTGATACGATCCGAAAAAAATTGGAAATCAAAAAAGGCATTACATTAGATGAGAAGTTACTTTTACAGCGCGTTGATTTTGTCCATCATCAAATAAAACAATTAAATAATGAGCTATCAGATTTAATTTTTGCAATTGAAAAACTAAATCAAGAAGAAAAGGAATCTTTTTACCAAAAGCTAATTTCTGAAAGTACTTGTTTAGTAAACTCTTTAAATCTATTAACAAAATAGGAGGTGACTCCTATCTCGTGTTCATACGGGATAGGTAAACTTATTTGGACGACATATTTAGGCTTGTGCTTGTTTTTATTATCATAGCACTTTCCGCATTCTTTGTTGCATCGGAATTTGCAATTGTAAAGGTAAGAAGTACTCGAATTGATCAGCTAGTAGAAGAAGGAAACAAGAAAGCTCTTGCTGCCAAGAAAATTCTTTCTAATTTAGATGAATATTTATCTACAGTGCAGCTAGGTATTACAATACTTTCGTTAGTATTAGGGTGGATTGGTGAGGCAACGGTTTCCAAGTTACTTATGCCGGTATTTTCTTTTGTCCATATTACTGGACCATCCGTACACGTAATTTCTACCATTCTTTCTTTCCTACTCATTACATTTGTACACGTAGTTGTAGGTGAATTAGCACCAAAAACGGTGGCTATTCAAAAAGCTGAATCGATTAGCTTATTAACTTCACGACCACTTATCTTTATTCATCGCATATTATTCCCATTCGTATGGCTTTTAAATACTTCTTCACGATTGGTAACAAGACTGTTTGGTCTTAAGGAAGTAAATGAGAATGAATTGGCCCATACTGAAGAAGAATTGCGAATTATTGTTTCCGAGAGCTACAAAAGCGGTGAAATTAACCAATCTGAGTTTAAATATGTGAATAAAATATTTGAATTCGATAATCGAATTGCAAAAGAAATTATGGTCCCACGAACCGAAATTTCTTCACTTTCGAAAGAAGATTCTTTAGATGCATTGTTACAAACGATTCGTGAGGAACGATACACTCGCTATCCAGTAATCGATGGGGATAAAGATCACATCATTGGGATGGTTAATGCAAAGGAATTTTTAACAGATTTACTTGGTGATCCTGATACGAAACCAACGCTTAATTCATATATCCGTCCGATTATCCGGGTAATCGATACGATTCCTATTCAAGAGCTTCTATTAATGATGCAAAAGGAACGTATTCATATGGCCGTATTAATTGATGAATATGGCGGAACATCAGGACTTGTGACAGTAGAAGATATACTAGAAGAAATTGTTGGTGAAATCCGAGACGAATTTGATATGGATGAGGTGCCACTTATCCGTAAAGTGAAGGAAAATCATTATATTATTGATTCAAAAGTATTAGTTACTGAGGTGAATGATCTCCTTGGCACGCATATCGACGATGAAGATATCGATACAATTGGCGGTTGGGTTTTAACAGAAAATTATGAAGCCAAACAAGGTGATGTCATCGAATTCGAAAATTTCGATTTCACTATTAAGGAAATGGAAGATCTTCATGTGAAATATGTTGAAGTGAAAAAAAAGCCAACACAAGACGTAAAGCTTAAAAAGCAGCTCCCAATCACAAATTCTGAAGCTGCACTTTAATATAACAGGAAAGCACTGCTTAGCAGTGCTTTTTTATATTTCTTAATACTATATTAGTGCTGTCCCAATACCCCTTTTATCATCGCTGTTTTTTCACAGCGTTTGAACACAACAACACCAAGAAAGAGGTACACTGCAGCGTTAGCAATTAGTGATGTATAATCAACAATTGAAAAATTCATTAAACTTGAGTGATGAATCATAATCCCCCTTGCCATATCTACCCCTTTCACAACCGGAAGAATCGTTAAATAAGGCATAGTTGAAAGCGGGGCAAAAGTTAGACCCATTAATATAAACTGAAAAATTTGAAGAAACGAACCAATTTGTTTAAAAATAATGGCCAAACCGGCAATCATAAAACTCACACCAACCATACTTATTAATGTAAAAATTAATATTGGAAGGATAGACAAAACATCTACATTTAGCCAAGTATTGGTTGTTATCATCGATAGGTATAAAAGAATGACAATCATAACAAGTTGAAGAATAGTAGATGAGATAATTCGGGCGAGTAAAATTTTCCATGCCCCCATTGGTGACATATACATTTGTTCTAGTGTACCTAGTTGCGCTTCATTCATAATGCTCCATCCAATCCCCTGCATCACCATCATAGCTAAAAACCAAAATAAATAATTCACAATCGTATTTTGTACATTCACTTCTACTGTGGACGGGTCACCAACAATTTGAATGCCAAAAAACAGAAACAAGAAAATCGCATAAAAAGTGATAAGTTCACTGATCGTGTTTGGTAAATATCTTTTTAAATAAATATACTCTCTCCGAAAGTTCGCCTTAAACAGATACAGCCACTTCATTTACCATTTCCCCCTTAACAATTTTCATAAAGACTTGCTCAAAGTCAATAATTGAACGATCTACCTTTTCAATGACGATATTTTTCTCTTTAAACATTTCAATGACTTTATAAAAATCATCGCTATGTTGAATGGTCACTGTCACGATTGATTGCCCGGAATCATTTGTGCCTTCTTGTACAATAAAGTGCTCCTTTATTTCTTCAAGAAATTGATGGGACAATGCAGTCCCCAGTGTAAAGGAGTATGCTTTTGTATCAAAAAGAGAAAGTAAGTTACTAACACTATCATCAGTAACAATTCTCCCCTCGTTTATAATTACGACTCGTTCACATATTTCTTGAACGACAGGCATGTCATGTGAGCTTAATAAAATGGTTTTATTATATTCTTTCGCTACTTCTTTTAGTAAATTTCTAATTTCATAGCTAATTTCCACATCTAGCCCTAGTGTTGGTTCATCTAGGAAAATAATCTCTGTATCAGCTAGGATCGCAATTGCAATTGACAGTTTTTGTTGCATTCCCCTCGATAACGAATTCACCAGTTCATTTGCCTTTTGTGTCAAATTTAGTCGTTCAAGTAGCTCATCGATTTTATTTGATATTTCCTTTTTCGACAATCCTCGATTTCCCGAGAAATATTCCATGTTTTCTCGCACCGTCATTCGCCAATATAGATTTCTATTACCTTCTAGCACTGCAGAAATATGTCGAAGGGCTTTAAGTCTATGTTTCACCATATCGATTCCATTTATCGTTACCGTTCCTTCGTTTGGAAGCAAAAGACCGCACATCATTTTAATTGTCGTTGTTTTCCCCGCACCGTTCGGACCAAGCAAACCGACAACTTCCCCTTTTTTCACTTGTAGAGATATCCCTTTTACTGCATCAATAATTTCATTGGATTTTCTTTTTTTATAACTCTTTTTTAATTGTTGAATATCAATTACATATTCCATACCCACACCCCTAATCGCAATATTCTGTATTTATAACACAATAATATCACCCATGGTTTTCCAACTCTAGAATAACTTTGTATTTAGCCAAAAAAATAAGCCCGATAAAATATCGGACTTATTTTATAATAACTAATGATGTAGTTTCGGATATTTTGGGATGTTTTTTACGTCTTCCAGCACTTTGAAGATTTCTAGTCGGGATTTTGTTTTTGAAAGTTTTACCCCAATTTCCGCAAAGTTAGTAATTACCTTCTTCAGTTTATCATGATCTCTTTTCAAGGAAGATCACCTCTTCGAATTTAACATCATATATTATTTTACCCTAAACTATCAATGATGTATATCAATTTCAAAAAATTTTAACATTTTGTTCGCCTTTTTATTTCGCTTTACTAAACACCATTTTTTCCTTACTCATTAAAAATATAAGTAAGAACGCTAATCCAGCGGGCACTAACCCCCACATAAAAGTATGAACGATGGATGAAGATAATGCAGTCGTTATTTTTCCTAAAATTTCAGTTGGAATGTGGGCACGTGCCTGTTCATTTAAAAGTGCATTTGGGTCGATGGCAGTTCCCTTTGGCATTGGGCCCATTTCTAAAAACGCACCATCCATTTTATTGGCAAATATATTCTTTTGAATCATACCAAAAATCGTAATCCCTATCGTCATTCCTAACGAACGAATAAAGTTGCTTGTTGATGTTGCCGATCCTCGTTGCTCCATCCCAAAATTATGGATAGCTGCCATTTGAAGTACCGAAAAGGAGAATCCAACGCCTAAACCAGTGATAATCATATAGATGGTAAGCATGAACCGTTTTGTTTCAGGTGTTATTGTCGTCAGTAAGAACAACCCAACGATAGTAATGACTCCTGAAATAAACATGATGTTTCGATAGCTTAATTTTGTCGTCAAAAATCCACCTAATTGTGCTGTTACAACTGATCCTAGCATCATCGGAAGTAAGATTAATCCCGAATTCGTAGCACTTCCTCCATATACACCTTGAACAAACATTGGTATAAATAAAGTAGCGGTCATAAATGCCGCTCCATAAAATAGTGCTACTAGTGTACTACCCGCAAATAGTCGCTGTTTAAACATAGGAAATGAAATAATAGGCTCTGAAACTCTTTTTTCTATCAAGATGAAAATAAAAGATAGAATAACAAAACCGGCAAAGAGACTGATGATTGTCGTTGAATCCCAATCATATTTTTTTCCGCCTAATTCTAAAGCAAACATAAGGCAAACGACAGCTCCAACTAGTGTAATAGCCCCCCACCAATCAATTTTTTGTTTCACATGCTGTTTTGATTCATGGTAGAACAATGTAACAAAGACAAGTGCAAGAATACCTAATGGTAGATTGATTAAAAACACCCAATGCCAACTGATATAATCAGTAATATAAGCGCCGATAAGCGGGCCAAAAATACTTGATAATCCAAAAACAGCTCCAAACAATCCGCCCATTTTTCCCCGATTTTCCGGAGGGAAAATATCAAACACAATCGTAAATGCTATCGGTACTAAGGCTCCTCCGCCAATCCCTTGAATGGCACGATAAATACTAAGTTGAGTAATGTTTCCTGCCGTTGCACAAAGAATGGAACCTATCATAAATAAAATTAATCCCATCATAAAAAATCTTTTCCTACCAAACATATCTGATAGTTTACCAAATATTGGCATCCCAGCCATCTCCGCTACCATATAAGCAGAAACTACCCATACAAAACTTTCTAGTCCGCCTAAATCTCCTACAATTGTACCCATCGCTGTAACTACGATGGTATTATCCATTGATGCCATTAGTATCCCCAGTAGTAAACCCGCGACAACAAATCCTATTTTACTTTTATTACCAATCATATATCCTTCCCCTTCACCTATATTTTTCTATTTTCTTTTACGTTCGAGTTTTTATGTTGCTTGAAGTTTTCCTTATATTCGACTATCTCGATATTGCATCCAGGTCCAATTTCTATATTATTTCCACGAACGATTTTTGCATCAGTATACTCTATATAAATTATGTCTCCCTCAATCAATTCAGTTGTCATTTTCCCAAAATGTTTGCTCATCCCAAGAAATGAAGGTTTTTTACGAATCGTAATTGATTCTCCGCCAATTTCATTTACTCTGCTTTCTCCGTATTTCATTCCAATGTTAATACTTCCCGCATTTAATAGTCCGCTAATTTGAAACCCGCCATCTAATTGAAAGGTTTCTGCTTCACAATTCCCGTTAACAGACAGACTTCCTTTGATCTCTACTTTTTCCCCATAAAGATTTCCATCAATTTCTCCATTGCCTCGAATTAAAATCTGATTTCCCGAGATATCACCATTGCTGTCCATCGTTCCATTGATTTTTACTACATTTGATTTCAGATTTTCTTTTATATCGACCGTTCCATAAATAATAAATGATTCGGCTTTTACGTTACCTAACAATTGGCTATTTCCATGCGTTTTGAATTCTTGACAGTCAATATCACCTGTTACTGTTCCATCGCCTTTTATTTTCACCTTTGCATAGTGACCACCGGAATAGCTTCCCGAACCAAATATATTTAAATTTCTTCGCTCCATTCTACTTTCCCCTCTTTCATAGTTGTACTACAGCTTAATGCACTCTTTCACAGTTGAGCCTTTATCTATAGAAGATTCTTCATAGTATTCAACTAAATCTATTTCACAATTGCTGCCAATCGTAACATTGTTACCTCGAACGATTTTTGCTCGGACACCTTCCAAATAGATATCATCGCCTTCAATAATGTCGGTTATCAAACGAGTGGGGAACAATGAACGTAAAAATTTAATGATTCCATACGGTTTTTGCCGAATTCTTATGGACTGTCCACCAATTTCCTTTGCTTTACATTCACCATATAAAGCTATATCAATTTCTTCAGCATTCAAAAGACCGCCAATAGTAAAAATACCTTCAGTAACAAATTCCTCGGTTTCACAATCTCCGCCAATCAATGCTTTCCCATTTATTTTCACTTTATCGCCTTTCACTGTTCCACCGATAGAACAATGACCGGAAATCCTAAGTGATTCATGTGAAGTATTTCCGCCTAATGAAGCGTGTCCATCAACCGTAATATCTCTTGCAACAATATTGCCATTGATTTTCCCCTTGCCATTTATTCGTACTTTCTCCGCTGTCACATTGCCATTTAAAGTTCCCATTCCATTGCAGTCATACATCTTGCATTCGATATCACCATCAATCGTACCTTTACCGTTTAAAACAACATCTTCAAATTGGCCACCATTTGATCTTCCAAAGCCATTAATCACTAAATCGTTTTTCCTATCCAACCCCATGGTCAATTCCTCCATTATGTCCATTTTGATTTCAATTCTTCCAAGCAACTAGCTAACGAAAGCCGAACGACAACTTTTGTCCCCTTCTCAAAGAAAAGTTCGTCACTATTTGATGCAAGAAAACAAGTTGACATTCCTAATTTTCGAATAAAAATCAGCTCTGCTGTTTTGGAATCTACTTTCCGATAATGCTCCTGTAGTACATGCAGAACCATTTTTCCTTCTTCCAGATTAATGTCTCCGGACTGAAGCATCTTTTCAAGAATATAAATCGTTAATGTTTGTTCAAAGGAAAACTCTGTTAATTGACCGATATTTTCAATAAAAAAGTCTATAATAGGTTTTGATGAGATGCTTCGTTTTAATATTTCTTCCTTACTTAGACTTACATTCGTTAATTCAGGAGAAAATACATCAGCTAATTCGTCTAAAGATAAGTTTTCCTTCATTAATTGAATCTTTTCAATTCTTTCCAATATCTTTACCTTAGGGAAAAATGTCTCTTGTCCTGTAAAAGTTGATTTTCGAATAAACCATTCTTCTGGTATTAAATTTTTTCGTTTCCATCTATACAATTGCCCATAGGAGATTCCTGTCAGGTCTAACAAGTCCTTTTTGGATATTAAATCTTGACTCATCACATAACGCCCCTTTCATGAAATTAATGTAACATAACACTGTTACGTTATGCAAATGTTTTTTTAAAACAATGGCTGTTTTCGCAAACTTTGTTGCTATTGATAAGTATGCAGGTGATTTCCGCTCCAGGGTGCTCGCTTTCCGCGGGGCAGGCGGTGAGCCTCCTCAACGCTTCGCGTTTGCGGGGTCTCACCTGTCCCGCTGATCCCGCAGGAGTCTCGCACCCTTCCGCTCCAATCAATCTTTTTTAACGGAACTTCAAGTTAAAACAATTGAGAAAAGAAATTCAATAAATCGCTGTATTAACAAATATGAAAACGCAGAGTGGATTGGAGCGAAAGGAATGGTCTATGTTCAAAAAACAACAAAATTTACACAAAGATCCTTTAGAAAAGAGCCTAAATAAAAAACAGCATGACATACATGTCACACTGTTTTCTTAACATTGTTTTATTCCTATATGGTCCCCTTGATTCGATTATATCCATCCACCAGTCCTTGGATTAACTCGCTTACTGTTTTATTTTTGCTTAATCTAGGGCTCTGTCCAGACCATAACGACATGAAGTTAGGATTGTTTTGTTCGCCCGCTGCTTTACGAATATCTTTTGTTAAAGAATTTTGAACGGGATAGCTCGGAATAACTCCTTCGTAAACACTCATCTCTTTAATAAAACGATTATTGATTCCCCTGGCATTCTTACCTGAAAAAGCTGAAGTTAATACTACTTCCTCTTCAGTTGCTTTGAGGATGGCAGCTTTATGCAACTCGTGTGCACCACTTTCTACACAAGTTAAAAAAGCCGTTCCCATTTGTACCCCTTGGGCTCCTAGACAGCGGGCAGCCATTATGCCCCTTTCATCCATTATTCCCCCTGCGGCAATGACAGGGATATTTACTTGGTCAACAATTTGAGGAATGAGAGATATTAATCCGATCATGCTACTTTCCGTTTTTCCAAGGAATGTTCCACGGTGTCCCCCCGCTTCGCTGCCTTGTGCGACAATTGCGTCCATTCCTGCTTTCTCTCCATATTGCGCTTCTTTAACTGTTGTTGCTGTTCCCATTAAAAAGATCTTTGCTTCTTTTAGCTGTTTCACAATTGGTTCCGCCGGTAATCCAAATGTAAAAGTACAGATTGGAATACCTTCTTCGCTGATGATCCTTACTTGCTCTTCGAATACACTGTTATTACTTATTGTTGGCATTTCCATTGGAAGATTTAATTCTTCACGATACTTTTGTAAATGAGTATTCATTTTCAAAATTTCCACTTCTTCTACTGCATTTTTCTCTGGTACGAACAAATTAATCCCAAACGGATTAGATGTAAGTGACTTAACCTCTCGAATGATCTTCCTCGTTTGCTCTGCATTCAAGTAACCCGCTCCAATCATTCCAAGTCCCCCGGCATTTGAAACAGCAGCGACCAGTTCTGGTGTCGTGATCCCGCCAGCCATCGGCGCCTGTATGATTGGATAGTCTATATGTAATGTTTTAATCCAGTTACTGTGAAACATTATAATCCTCCCTTTCGCTTCTTCTAATTATTGTACCAATGATCCTATTCGAATTTAAATACTATCCTTCGAGCTAATTCACCATAATATTACTTATTTTTTTGAAAGGTTGTAATATTTATGTAAAATAAGATAGAATAATGGTAGATATTTTGCCCGACGGAGGTTTATGCATGGTCTACCAATCTCGTATTTTTCACTTATTTAAACCGAAGACTACTTTCTTTCAACTAGGTAAAGCAGAAGTCATTTACGGACTCAAAATGAGACTGTTTTTAATGATTTTATTTAGTGCAGTTATTTTTACATTGGAAGGTTTATTGGGGATTGGATCCGCCTCCATCTCGAAAACTCTCACTCTTGATCCGAAAGGAGTATTCGAATGGCATAAAGCACTTTTCGTCATGGGAAAAACACTTTCAGGAATTATTTATTCCGTTTGTATATTGTACATCACTCCACTTGTATTTAGTGTATTTGCAGATGTATCTTATCGAAAACTCGTAGTGATACAAGTATTTGTATTATTCATCCTCTTAATTGAACATATGACCTATTTCCCTCTTGTATTATGGCTTAACTTGGACTGGTATTCTTCTCCGCTTTCTTTCGGAGTAATCGGCCAATACATTACAACCATTCCATTTCTAATAGCATTATTAGGCTGTCTATCAATCTTTAAGATTTGGGGAATATATATTCAATATAAAAGTTTATGCGCACTTTCTGAAAAAAATCGTATATCCTTGCTAATACTGGTGATTGTCGTCAACCTTATCTTCTGGGGCATCACAGCATTATTTACCGATATCGATTTTTATCGTTTATTTTAAAGTGGGGGTGAATCGTGATGAAAAAATGGTCCTTTTTATTAATAGCATTTGCCCTACTATTTATAGCGGTGAATGTGTATTTAATAGAAAAAAAGAACAATAAAATTGATCGTTTACAGTATGTTTCAAAATGGGAAACTGTAAAACAAAGCCATTTAATTGAATCATTTTCAAGCGATGGAGTTGTCGCACCATCCGAAACACATTATTTCTATGTAGACAAAAAAGCCGGATTTAATCAGTTTTTAGTAAAAGAAGGTGACACAGTCGAGACAGGGACCCCTTTATTTGATTATTCCACTTTAAATATTGAGAAACAAAAAGAGTTACTAGATACAGAAATTGATCGAATCGAACAAGAAATTGATAGTATTGATTCCCATCTGCAAAATCTGTCCTCTTTACTTTCAGATGCCGAAAAGGATGAAGCAACACAAGTGAAGACAGATAAAAAGGAGGAAGAATCAACTTCCATTCCTAAAACCGTATCATATTCAATTAAAATAGAGATTAATCAAAAAGAGCTAGAAAAGGAAAAACTTGAACATCAGCTAAAGCAATATGAAGAGCAAAAAGACAACTATGACAGTGAAGCTAGAAATCTAACGATTGTTAGTAACACTTCCGGAATTGTTAAAAATATTTCTTACAATTTAAAAAACCCTGTCCTTACAATTGTCTCAACATCACCTGTCATTCAAGGAACATTATCAGAGGAACAACTTTCCCAAGTGGAAAGCGGTATGAAAACAATCTCTACCTCCCCTTTATTTAAGGGGAAGATTACCGGTGTATTAGAGAAGATTTCCACTTCACCTAAAAACAAACCAAAAGTAGAAGAAAAGTCACTCTACCCTTATGAAATATCGTTGGATGATTTCGAACAAAAATTACATGAAGGTTATCATGTAAACACCGAAGTGATTACAAAGGAAATAAGTAATGCAATAGTCATTAATAAAGACAGTATGTTCATGCAAAAAAAGAAATATTATATTTGGGTTTTAGATAAAGGATTAATAGAAAAGAAGCCGATTACGCTTGGTTTTCAAATAAACGACAAGCAGCAGGTTAATAGCGGAACACAAATCGGGGAACTTTATATTAGTGAACCTGATTCGATTAAACAATCTGGCAGATTCATCACTCCACTTGATTTAGGAGATATTGATAAAAAATCAATTAAACAAGTGAAGTGGAAATCCGCACTCAAATATGTGACAATCGGGATCCTGCAAAAATAAGAAGAAAAAGTGCCAGCAAAGGCACTTTTTTTCATATGAAGAATATTTTTTCGTCAATCTCAAAACCTAAAGTATTAATAGGTTGAGGTGAGTTTATGATGAAAAAAGTTCTTATTATCATGCTATTTCTTTTTCAAACTTCATTATCCTCCATTCATGCAGATACTCAAAAGCCAAGAAACGTAATCTTTATGGTTATGGACGGAACAAATTCCGATGTCGTAACCCTTGCAAGATGGTATAAAGGGCGCCCACTTTCACTAGATAGCATCCTAGTAGGTGGTGTACAAACCTATTCATTACGGTCAGGAATCACTGATTCTGCCGCGGCCGCTACTGCAATGGCAGTAGGAAAAAAAACAAATGAAGATATGATTGGAATGATTCCCTTTTTAGACAAAAACCACGGTTTTGTAGCGAGGCCAACGGTTAATATACTAGAGGCAGCAAAAATGAAGGGGTTGGCCACCGGACTCATTTCTACCTCCCCTATTCAGCATGCAACACCCGCTGCCTTTTCTGCACATTCTGCATCTCGAAATGATTATGATGATATTGCCGAACAACAAGTTTACCAAGGAATCAATGTCGTATTAGGAGGAGGAAAAATAGCTCTCCTTCCAAAAAATCCAGATCTGAATCAACTTCCGCAACAACCAATAGGGATCGGTTCAATACTTCCGCAATATCGAAAAGACGGAGAAAACTTAATTCAGACAATAAAACAGAAAGGCTATCATTATATCGAATCGAAGGAACAATTAAAACATATATCAGGCACAAAAGTATGGGGCAGCTTTGCAAATGAAGATATTGCTTATGAAATTGATCGTCAAAAACTGGCACCTAACCAGCCTTCCCTGGCAGAGATGACGAAAAAGGCGATAGAACTCTTGGCGAAGCAGAAGCAAGGTTTCTTTTTATTTGTTGAAGGAAGCAAGATCGATTGGGCCGCGCATAAAAATGATCCTATCGGAATGATTAGTGAAGTTCTAGCTTTTGATGCAGCCGTTAAGGAAGCACTTCGTTTCGCCAAAAACGATAAAAATACATTACTAATTGCTGTAACAGATCACGGGAACAGTGGGTTAACAATGGGGAATGACGATACGAGACATTCCTATTTTAAAACACCTGTACAAAACTTCGTAAATCCACTTAAAAAGGCGAAATATTCACTGGCCGGCGCAATCTCTCAATTGAATACTGAACACACGAATATTAAACAGGTAGCTAAATCATATGGGTTAGATCCGTTATCCAAACAAGACTTTATTCGCTTAAAAAAAGCAAAAGATATTGAAGAAGAAATGGTCACTCAATTAGCTAAACGCGCCCATTTAGGATTTACAACAAGGGGACACACTGGTGAAGATGTCTTTTTATATGCTTATGGACCGAGTAAACCCGTTGGTCTCATAAATAATACAGAAATCCCGAAAATAATAGCAGAATTTTTAAATGTTCCCTCCTTTAATAAACTGAATCATTCCCTTTTTGTTAATGCGAACGAGTATTACAAAAACTTGGGGTATGAGACGAAAATTGACCTTACAACAAAGGAAAATCCGATTTTCATTGCAAAAAAAGGAGAAACAACGATAACCTACCCTGCAAATAAAAACATTAAAGTTTATAATGAAAATGTTGTAGAATTAAAAGGGATTACGATATTCAACGGAAGTAACTTTTGGATTAGTCTTGATTAGGGAGGATTGATCATCACATGAGCGAAGAGATAAAACAGTACGGAAAGCAAATGCAAGAATTATTAGACCCTGCTAGTGATATCCACCAAAAGCTTGTCCAAAAAGGATTATTACTATATCGACAACAACTTGTTTACAATAAAAAGATGTCATCGACAGAAATTACCGGTAAAGTACAGGATGTAACCCCCGTCCAAGTAACTTTGACGTTGGGAAATCCATCCACTAGTCATTGCAGCTGTCCCCAAGAAGGGATATGCCGTCACCAACTAGCGCTTTTCTTTTCTGCATATAGCGAAAATGGAAGTGTTTTTGAATGGATACAAGATTGGAAAAGGGAAGAATCGACGACAAGTATTTTAGCTCATATAAAAAGAGGCAGTGATCTATTGAAAGAAAAAACACCTGCCACTTTGGATGGAGTAGAGGCGTGGCTGGCGCGATTCCGGCATGCCTACCAAGGGATTGATCCGAGAAATGAATTTGTCCTCGAAGTGACCTGTAAAAATAAATACCGCAGTCTAATCGAATACGCTCCTGTTGAAAGAGAGTGGAAACCGCTTTATCAATTGTTTGCTGCATATGAATCGATGAAAATAGTGAATCAGTTATGCTCCGAATATCATATTCGGACGTTTAAACGATTTTTTGAATTTATGCTTGATGAGGTGGATGAAGCTTTAAAAATATTAACTGTATCAGCTGCACCGTTCGCATTTGATCCATTCTTAAGCTATCTACGTGAAAATAGCATATTCCTATTAAAAGAATCATCATATTATGAATACGAATTAATAGAGTTGTATCAGTTACTTTGGACTTTTTTATTTAAACAATCGATCTGGCGAAAATTAGAATACAATCGTTTATCCGATTTAGTAAAAATAGATAACCGTAAGCGCATTAAAATCGGGTTGATTCATCTCGCTATCATGTGCGGAGATGACGATACTGCAATCGAGGAAATTCAACAATATGGAGGTGAAATTGCCTCCTTCTCATCTTTTTGGCTAAAATACTTAAATGAACAAAAGCTGTACAATCGTCTCTATTTATATTTAAACACGATTGCTGCTTTCGTACCATCCTATTTAGAAAACGCTAGTGAATATGACCGTTACGCGTTCATTCGGTCATTTTTTCAGTTTATTAATGAGGGCGTTCTGGCGGAACAAAATCCGCTTTTATTAGAAAAAATATACATTCAAACATTGCCACATACCTTTTATCAGTATAGTGACTATTTATTTACAAAAGGGAGATTTAAAGAGTGGGTGGAACTCCAGCAATATAAAGGAATTGAGCTAGAGTTTATCGACCGTTCACGACTTGAAGCAATAGGAAAAAGCCGACCTCACTTACTTATGCCACTTTATCATGAAGCCATCGAACATTTGATTGCTGAACGAAATCGGGATTCTTATAAAAAGGCAGTAAGATATTTAAAAAAGCTCCGAACCCTTTATAAAAAACAAAAAACTTCTGATATATGGGAACGTTTTTTTGAAAGCTTATTACTCAAAACGAAACGATTACGTGCGTTTCATGAAGAATGTAAAAGGGGCAAATTGATACATGCTTAAAACCAGGTTATTACATGTAGTAATAGAAAAATGTGAAGATGGAATGTTCTTTATCCATACTACTGATGAAAATGGAACTCATGTGGATCCAACGGATTGGAAGCGCCAATTATTTATATGGCACCAAGAAAGTTTCTTTGGAACCTCTCTGTCTTTTGAAAAACATCATTCAATTGAAGGAGTGAAAGTAACTAGTTGGGAGCTATTAACCCTATTAGCCACAGAGGGTTTCAGTTCGATGATCCAGTGGGAATGGGATGAACTAGGACAAATATTCTTATCCACCGCCTATACAATGCATGAGGCTATAGTAAAAGGGGCTTTCTCTCCCCTTTTCGCACAAGATGAGCAGATGATCCAATGGCCACTCCCTTCACTCGTTATCGATGATTTCCATGATTCATTTTGGGAGCAAAAATACAATGATATGACCGTCAAATCAATCGTTGAAAATTGGTTTCAATCTGCCGTTGAACACTATTTTCAAACTAGACCTGAATTAATTGATAAAATTAATAGCTTAATGAGCTCCGGACTATCTGCAGAAAAGTTGACTTTGTATTTTGATGAAGTAAGCTTTCAAAAATGGTTAGGATTAAAAAATGATCGTCCATTCAAGATTGCGCTTCGGCTTTCGGAACCGGAGGAACATGAAGATAGTTGGAAACTGGAGACTGTACTACGTGACCGAAGTTTCCCGGATCGTTTATATTCAATGAACGATTCTCCTGCAAAATGGAAACCATTCATCGCTGAGGTACAAGAAGAACACCGAAGATGGGTGAAACTTTTCCCTTGGCTTAAAGGTGTTAACGGCTTGAACGATGAATTAGATGAAGATCAAGCATGGCTTTTTTTAACAGAAGCAAGTGAAAAACTCCACGTATTGGGAGTTGAGATATTATTGCCTTCATGGTGGATGGCAATGAAAGATGCTCAAATAGCAGTGAAAGCGAAAATGAAACAAACGAACACTAGTTACTCTCCCTCCTTTGTCGGCTTAAATGCCATGATTGATTTTGACTGGCGGTTATCGGTTAATGGGTCGGAGCTTTCAGAAGATGACTTTCAGCAGTTAATCGAAAGCCAAAGAAAATTAATTAAATTAAATGGCCAGTGGGTACGCTTTGATCCAAAAATGATCAAGCAGATTCAAGATTTAATGCAACGTGCAAAAAAGGAAGGGCTAACAGTACGAGACATCTTTGAACAAGAATTAATTACTGCAGATGAAGAAATAGATGAAGATTTTAATCCAAAAGCATTTGCCAAAATCCAAATTGAATTAAATCGATCAATTAAGAAATTAATCCAACAGCTTACCGATTTAGCAGATATTCCACAACTGTCCGTACCTAATAAGTTTCAAGGGCATTTACGTCCCTACCAAGTACAAGGGTTTAGTTGGTTAGCTTTTCTAAGAAAATTTCAGTTTGGCGCCATTCTTGCCGATGATATGGGTCTTGGAAAAACCATTCAGCTCATCACGTATTTATTACATGTAAAAAATACAATTGGGATTCATACCCCTTCCCTAATCATATGTCCAACTTCTGTTCTCGGCAATTGGCAAAAGGAATTCGAACGCTTTGCACCAAGTTTAAAAGTAGTCCTTCACTATGGGCCGAATCGCCCAAAAGGTGAACATTTTGATGAATCTCTAAAAGATGTCGATGTCATTCTTACCACGTATGGTATATCCCATCTAGATTTTGACGAGCTTTCTGGAATTCATTGGAGTACGATAGCAATTGACGAAGCGCAAAATATTAAAAACTCGGGGACGAAACAATCTCGCGCAATTAGAAAACTAAATGGGGAGCACAAAATTGCCTTGACAGGAACACCGATGGAAAACCGCTTATCTGAATTGTGGTCAATATTTGATTTCACAAATCACGGCTTTCTTGGAACGTTCTCGCAATTTCAAAAGAAATATATACTCCCAATCGAAAAGGACGGCACGGAAGGGAAAATACGAGAACTTCAATCACTTATTCGACCATTTTTATTAAGAAGAACGAAACAAGATCCTGAAGTTGAATTAAATTTACCAGATAAAATCGAAGAAAAAGAATACTGTCCATTAACAACCGAACAAGCTTCTCTTTACGAACAGCTTATCCGTGATACATTTGATCAAATTGAAACATTATCGAGCTTTGAGCGTAAAGGTCTTATTTTAAAAATGCTCAATCATTTAAAACAACTTTGTAATCATCCCGCTTTATATTTGAAAGAGGAAAGACCAAACAATGTAGTGAAACGATCTCATAAAATTGAAAAACTCATTGAATTGCTAACATCCGTACTTGATGCAAACGAAGGATGCTTAATTTTTACTCAATATATAGGAATGGGAAGAATTATTCAGGAAACATTGAATTCCCATTTTAATTTGGATGTACCATTTTTAAATGGGAGTATGCCTAAAGCGAAACGTGATGAATATGTGCAATCCTTTCAGAATGGGGAGTTTCCTATTTTTCTAATCTCTCTAAAAGCCGGGGGGACCGGATTAAACTTAACAGCAGCCAATCATGTCATTCATTTTGATCGCTGGTGGAACCCCGCTGTCGAAAATCAAGCGACTGACCGTGTCTATAGAATTGGTCAAAGTCGTTTTGTTCATGTTCATAAATTCATTACTACAGGCACTTTAGAAGAGAAAATTGATGCGATGCTCGAAAAGAAACAAGCATTAAATGATGAAATTATTCAAAGCGATAATTGGATTACTGAGCTTTCAAATATAGAGCTACAAGATTTACTAGCATTGTCCTAATAATGGATAGAATCAAAAAAAGCGACCAGCGTACGTAGCTGGTCGCAATTTTTTGAGGGAAAATGGGGATATGAAACTACTACTTTTATCTGATGAGGATTGTTTGGAGTAAAAAGATAAATGGTTGTTCTTATGAAACATGTTTTGTAGATAATGTGTGGTCATTTCGATGATTTTTCAGTAGTTGATTTTCTAGATGAGTGGTTTGTATAGAAAGATTAAATACTCTTTGATTGGCTCTTCCTAACATAAAAATAAGGTCTTCTACTAAGTTCTCTAATTTTTCTATTCTTTGTTTTAATTCTTCCATTATCTTGTCCCTTCTTTTTAAGTTGTATGGAGCACCCTATCTTCTGAAGGCTTTCCACCTAAAAATTTCACTGAATCGGCTACTACCTCAGTCACATACACCTTCTTCCCATCTTGATTTTCATAATTTCTCGTTTGAATTTTTCCAACGACGCCTAAAATTGAGCCCCTCGTACAATATTTTGCTGTATTTTCTGCAGCCTTATTCCAAAGTGTACATAGGACAAAATCGGCATCATATTGACCTGCACTATTCTTATAATGTCGATTAAGTGCAAGTGTGACATTTAGTACCGCTTTCCCTTCCAACGTATAACGAAGCTCCGGTTTTTTCGTTAACCTCCCAACTAAGGTCACTTGATTTAGCAAAAATATATCCTCTCCTTTCATTTTCTGTTATTATCATAACTTGATTTAGTCATATGGTAAAATTAGCAAAATAGTATTTTTTGTTCACTGAATTATTGAAAATGACAATTTGCGCAGGATGTATTCTATATTTAGAATTAATTTTCCATTTAAAAAACTTTTTTAAGCATTTTAATTTTTATTTTCATATGAGTGATGTATTTTCTTCATCCGGTGATAATGTGATATAATTTAACAAATATGGAGGAGGAGTTTAAATGAAAACCTTCAAAATTGTATCGTTACAAATTGTTGATGATGGAAATATGATGAATATTCCTTTAGAAGATGGGTTAATTATTAATAAAGAAGATGGGAAAGCAACCTGGCTAATAGAGGCGTACACCGATAAAAAATTTTATGATTATTTTCGTATCATACAGCAAAAAAATGATGATGTTAATGTCCAAGTAATCATCACACATGAAGGGAATGACCCTGCCCCATTTAGCACACATATACGTGGAATAAAGAAATTCGAAAAAAATATAAGCGTACTATTAGAAGGGCATTTAAATGTGAAACGAAGCAAATATGCGGAGCTATTACTAAATGAATTAGTCAATGATGGTTTTAGTGGAGATGAATTAGTACAGGAATTTTCAAACCGTATGAATAAAAAGAAGCGATTTGCGGTTCCGAAAAGTAAGCTATAAAGGGAACGGAATCCGCAATATACATTAGCGCCCTTTTCTTTTCTTTAGAGGAAATGAAAAAGGCGCTAGTAACAGATAAGTTTATTTATTTTTATCCTTATCTTTATTAGTATTCATATCTAAATCTGTATCTTCTTTATCAATTTTATTGTCTGTGTCATTCGTTTTATTGTCATGTAAATCGGTTTTATTATTATTTAGGTTGCTATTATCTAAGTTTTTATTTTTTACATCATTTTTGTCTACATCGTTTACACCTTTATTGTTGTTAGGTGGTGGTTTTTGATCATTGTTTGCACAGCCAAATAGCAGCATGGTTGCTAGCAGTGAACCCCCTGCTTTTTTCAATAATTTACCCATAATAATCACCTTTTTCATATTGTTTTTCAAGACCAAAGTGTCGGCCTGCCATTAATATTCCCTCACAATTTAAATGAATACAAAAAAAGAGATTTGTTTTCACAAATCTCTTTCAAAAAGTTATTTACCTAAAGCAAACATCATTTCTGTTTCGCAAACTAATTCACCGTTCACTGTTGCTACACCTTTTCCTTTACCGATCGGCCCTTTAAAACGAATCATTTCTACTTCAAGTCTTAATTGGTCACCGGGCTTTACTTGACGCTTAAAACGGCAGTTATCAATTCCGGTAAAAAAGGCTAGTCTTCCTCTGTTTTCTTCCTTTTTAAGCATGGCTACCGCACCAACTTGTGCTAGAGCCTCGACGATTAATACACCCGGCATGACTGGATATTCAGGAAAATGCCCATTAAAAAAGTCTTCATTGCCAGTGACGTTTTTTACTCCAACAGCACTTTTGCCTTCTTCTACTTCTAATATTTGATCAATAAGTAAAAAAGGGTAGCGGTGTGGAATAATCTCTTTAATTTGTTGAATATCTAACATTTCAAAAAAACCTCCATTTTCAAATAAGGCTCTGCTAAACTTACCTGTTGATTTCCGCTCCAGGCACTCGCTTTCCGCGGGCGGTTCGGGAGCCTCCTCGTCGCTTCGCGCCTGCGGGGTCTCCCGTATACCGTTTATCCCGCAGGAGTCTCGTGCCTTCCGCTCCAATCAACATAGTTGCAAATTCAACAATATGATTTAACATAGACTTCATTAAAAAAGAAAGGGCGTCTACCCTTTCTTATTTTTTATTTACTAAGTCAATTATATGGGTCCAGGTAGATTTTTTCAATGCGTCCATCGGTTTTCCATCTCCAATTACTCCATAACCTATGATTACACCGAGTATTAAACTAATGAACAAAGTAAAGATCACAATGATTACCCTTAACCAAATTGGAATTAAACGAACGCGTACTTTCCTTTTTTCTTTGGTAGATGCCTTTACTTTCTCTTCTTTTAGTTGTTCACGTGTCTTTGGATTGTGCTGGATTTCCTTTTCTGTCATTGATTTAACCCCTTTTAACGAATACCATTTATTAGACCCATCATTTGATCTGACATCGTAATAGCTTTCGATTGAAATTGATAGGAACGTTGTACATTAATCAAATCAGTCATTTCTTTTCCTGTGTCAACATTCGATGTCTCGAGCGAACCTCGTTTCATTGATATTTGATTTCTTAAAGGACCCGTCATCTCTGTTAAAACATCATTGATGTTTATGTTCGCTTTTGCAGGAATTCCTAGAAGATTTTCTCCTATTTGTTCAAGAAACTGAGGCTTTCTTACTGAGATCATACCTAAATTTGCTGTTTGTTGTTTGCCATTGGCTAAAGTAACGGTAATCTTTCCATTTTCTGAAATGGCATAATCCTTCGCATTTTTGTTAAAAATAATCATTTGATTTTTTTCATCCAGTACCGGGTAACCACTACTATTTACAAGAACTACTTCATTCGTTCCCATCGGTGATAACGAAAAGTTTCCGTCACGTGTATAACAAACTTCGTTTTTCCCATTTTTATTTGTCATTACTTTAAAGAATTGCTTTTCATTCGTTAAAGCTACATCTAACGGTCTACCTGTATCTTTAATGTTACCCTGAGTCAATACAAGCTGGGCTTGTGCCATTTTTGCACCTGTCCCTAAACGTAGCTTCTCAGGGGTTAGTCTACCGATTTCATCGTTTTTATTCGGTTGATTATTAAACGATTGGGCTAATAGGTCGGTAAAAGTAGCTTCCCTTTTTTTAAACCCATTTGTATCTGCATTTGCCATATTGTTACTAATAATATCAAGCTGTTTTTGCAGTTGATTCATTGTATTAGATGCGATTATCATTGATCTATTCACAATTCGATTCCCTCACATTAATTTTCTCTTAACCATTTACACGACCAATCTCATTTACCGCTCGTTCCATGCTTTTATCATACGCCTGAAGAACCTTTTGATTTGCCTCAAATGAACGATATGTTGAAAGCATGTCAGTCATTGTTTGAGAGATATCTACATTCGAACGTTCGAGAAATCCTTGCTGAAGACGATATTGATTATTGGCTGCATTGGGAAGCTCACGATTATTTTCAGTACGGTATAAACCGTCCCCTTCTTTCATTAATTTCTCGGGATTATTTGAATACACGATACCTAATTGAGCTCTCGTTCCATCGCCGGTTATCGTTCCATTACTACTAACCTCAAATTGATCACTGTTCAAACGAATCTTATTTTGCTGATTATCTAAAACATACAGACCATTCGCGGTTGTTAGGTATCCATTGGGGTCAATCGTAAAATTCCCATTACGGGTATATTTCGTTTCTCCCTTTTGATCCTGAACGGTAAAAAATGCACTGCTTTTGTTACCATTTAAATCGATAATAGCTAAATCCGTCTTTAAACCTGTTTCTTGCATATCGCCTTGCAGAAATTTAGGGATCGCTTCTTGTAAATAAACACCTGTATTAAGAGCACCAATGTTTTGAAATCTAGAATAAGAAATACTATTTTCTACAGGAATAGATTTCTTGTCAAGTCGTTGTAACAACATTTCAGGAAATGCTCTTATTGCTGATTGGTCACTTTTAAAACCTGGTGTATTTGAATTTGCCATATTATTTGTTAACAGGTCGGTTTTTCTTTGTTGTGCAATCATTCCTGATGCTGCTGTATAAAAGCCTCTTAACATTGTCTACACCTGCCATAATATATTGAATATCCGTAAAAATTATTAAAATCTTCTGCTTGCAATTTTATCCATGTTCTCAAGCATAATGCCCGTACCAATTGCTACCGAGTCCATTGGCTCCTCAGCCACTAATACAGGGACTTTTAACTCTTCAGCTAGTAATTGATCTATTCCGTGTAAAAGAGCGCCGCCGCCTGTTAAAATCACTCCACGATCGATGATATCAGCTGATAACTCCGGTGGGGTTTTCTCTAACACATTTTTAGCCGCTTGTACGATTACAGAAACCGATTCTCTTAACGCTAATTCAACTTCTTTTGAATTAACCGAAATTGTTCGTGGTAAACCGGTGACCATATCACGACCGCGAATTTCCATTTCCTCATTTCTAGAACCTGGGAATACTGTACCTATATTAATTTTAATATTTTCAGCTGTACGTTCTCCAATCAATAGCTTGTATTCTTTTTTTATGTATTGAAGGATCTCGGTATCGAATTTATCCCCAGCCATTTTAATTGATGCTGAAGTAACGATATCTCCCATAGAAAGAACAGCAACATCTGTTGTTCCACCACCAATGTCGACTACCATATTCCCGCTTGGCTGAAAGATATCCATTCCAGCTCCAATCGCAGCGACCTTTGGCTCTTCTTCCAAGTAAACCTTTTTACCGCCGCTTTTTTCAGCTGCTTCTCTAATTGCTTTTTGTTCTACACTCGTAATATTAGTAGGACAGCATATTAAGATCCGAGGTTTTGATAAGAATCCCTTTACATTTAATTTATTGATAAAATGTCTAAGCATCGTTTCCGTCACATCAAAGTCAGCAATAACCCCATCTTTCAATGGGCGAATCGCCACGATATTTCCTGGAGTTCTCCCAACCATACGACGGGCTTCTTCACCAACCGCCAATACTTTATTCACATTTTTATCAATGGCAACAACAGATGGCTCATTTAAAACAATCCCCTGTCCTTTTACATGTATCAATACATTCGCTGTTCCTAAGTCGATTCCAATATCCTTTGCAAACATTTAATATATACTCCTTCCGTCTTAAATCACGCATTTTAAAGGGCTATCTATGTAAAGTTTTTCTGTCCAAAAGTTTTTATTTCCCTAATTTAATATTCTAGCATATTTTTGTCGATTTTAGGAATGACTTGTCATAAAATATTTTTAAAAATATGGAAAAAATATGTGAAACTTTTCTTATATAAAATAGTCATTAATAAAATAAATTAAAGAAGCAATCTTATTTAGATTGCTCCCCACTCCTCTAATTACTTTGAAATTCTTCTTTTTTATATTTTTGTTTTGTTGCTTCACCACCACGAAGGTGTCGAATTGATTTATGATAATCTAATATTTCCTTTACTTCATTGGCAAGTTCCGGATTTATTTCTGGTAATCGTTCTGTAAGGTCTTTGTGGACAGTACTTTTGGACACGCCAAACTCTTTCGCAATTACGCGAACTGTTTTTCTCGTCTCCACGATATACTTTCCAATCTTGATAGTTCTCTCTTTGATGTAATCGTGCACACCACTCGCCCTCCCCAAATTGGATGTGAGAAGTGTGAAATGAGACTCGTTTATTTTCGACTGAAAATACTGTATTCCCCATATGATACTTTAAAACTTTGCTTTCATATGTGGCAGAAGGTGATTCAAACACCTTCTGTAGGTACTGAGACTAATCAAATATATAACTAAATCTATAGGATCTATGGTTAACGATTCCTCACCTCAAACACTCTCTTTGTTTTTGTCAAGTTTGTAACATTTTATTAGCTTGGGTTAAAATATATGCACAAAAACCGTAACAAGGACAAGGTTTATTACTAAAATTTCTGACGAATAAAAATACGACTTTTCACACGACAAAATCTTTAGGAAAATAATACAAAAACAAATAAAAAAGGACAGAATCTATTAAATTCTGCCCCTTTGGTTATTATCCTTGTGTATCTTCTTGATCGGTACCATTTGTAGTGTCTTCTTTATTATCCTGTTGTTTTGATTGATCACTTTCATCATTTGACTTTTCATTATTTTGATCAACCGCTTGTTCTTTTACAACTTCTTCAATAGAAGATGCTGGTTTATCGAAATAAGAAACAGGATTCACAGCTATATTGTCTTTTCTAATTTCAAAGTGAAGATGTGTTTTTGCTTTTTCGTTTAGTTGACTTGTACTTGCAGTAGCAATAACTTGTCCTTGTTTTACCTTATCTCCAACACTAACTTTATAGTCTTTAATGGATTGATATTGTGTAACAACACCATCTTCATGTTGGATTTCAATGACGTTTCCAAGTACAGAGTCATCTTCCACTTTTGAAACAGTACCACTTAATGCTGCAACAACTTCAAAGTCTTTTGCATCCTTCATGGTAATGTCAATTCCACGATTAGGTTGATACGTTGAACCATAAACAATCATTGCTGCCTCTTGCTTGTCTTCAGAAGCCTTTTCGTCATAGAATTCTTTGTCAATTTGGGCCTGTTCCGTATTTTTGACTGGCCATTTAAAGTTTTCTACAGATTTTCCTACTTCAACCGCGTCATTCTTGTTGCCGTTTTTACCTAGTTTATCCCCTTGCATACCAAATTCATTTTTTGCTGATTGATTACCTGATGATTGGTACCAAAAGATTGCTGAAATAATTAATGCAGCACTTGCTAGATAAATAGCAGGATAAACCCAACGTTTTTTTAAGAAGCTTTTTTTACCCTTTTTTTGAGAAGTTAGTTTCTTTTCTTCCTCTCTCATTTTCATCACCTCAGCAACCATTTTGAACACAAATGCGAAAATATATACATTTTTACGAAAATTTTTTTAATAAATAAAAAAATAGCTTGAAAATCACAAGCTATTGGGCTAAATATTATTTTTTTGCGGTTACTTTATCTAATAATTGCTTTGATTCACTAATCTCTATTCCTTGGTAATAATGTTGTACAATCTCCTTATAACTCTTTCCACTTCGAGCCATACCATTTGCTCCATATTGGCTCATCCCTACCCCGTGACCATATCCTCTCGTTGTCACGATAATTTTATTGCCTTTTCTAGCTAAGCTAAAGTCGGAGGATCGAAGACCTAATTTTTCACGCACCTCTCTTCCGGTAAATTTTTTTCCACCGATGATTACTGTTCCAATTCTTTTACCTTCTGTTAACGTAAAGTTTGTACTTACTTCTTTATTATCTCTTAAAGTCACGCCTAGTTTTTTCTCAACATCATTAACTACAAATTCTTGTTGGTATTGATATTTTGGGGACTTTTTATCCCACGGACTTTCCACACTTTTTAAATATGGAATCGCATTTGCCCAGTAATCCTGCGAATTCTCGGTATATCCATTACTTGTCGAAAAAAACGAGGCAAAGATCGGCTTTCCATCATACGTTAATATTTTTCCTTCTGTTGCTTTTACTGCTTTCGTAATTTTATTTATGTTCTTTTGATATTTTGAACCCCAATGTTTTTTTAATTCCTTTTTATTTTGAAACACCTGATCACTCACTGTATCGGTTACATTGGCTCCTTTAGGAATACCCTTATTCCCGCTTAATAGTTGCCTAACAATATATGTTCGTGCTGCTAATGCTTGTGCCTTGAGTGCTTCCTCTTCAAAGGTTGCAGGCATTTCTGAAGCAACTACCCCTACTACATACTCTTCTAATGGTACTTGTTCAACTTTTTGACTAGTATTTCTGAAAACAGCTATATCAATAGATGATTGTAATGTACTTGTATTTTTTTCTTTCATATTTTCATCAAGCTTTCCACTTGCCTTTTCTTTTGAAAAAGGCAGTACAAGGAGCGATGGAATGGCGAATGATACGGCGAGAATTAGGATACTGACAAGGACAATTGGCTTAATATGTTTCATGCTTGATGCCTCCATATTGGTAATTTATTTATTTTCCTCCTTTCATACATATGGGTTAGGACAAGCATTTATGACTGGAAAAGCTAAAACGCCTTGGTCAGCAATGAAATGTTATACTTTCTTAAAACATAAAAAAGGCAGAACTGAATTTGTAATTAACAAATCCAATTCTGCCTTTTACCAGTTTCGGCTGGCTCCGCCTCCACCGGAGGAGCCTCCGCCGCCTCCACGATTTCCACCACTTCCTCCTCCGCCATTTCTCAAAATAGAGGAAAGGAGATTGATTAACACATATGTGAGTGCACCACCGAAAAATTTCATATCGATAATAATTAATATGATGATTCCAATGGCTATTAATATCACTTTCCAAGTAGAAAAAGAGGATTCTTGTTGATAAGGTTCTGCCTTTGCAACATCCTTAATATTATATTCATTTGCCACTTCATTTAAAAGCTGTTTATACGTATTAACAATAGCTAGGTCTGCTTTATTATCTTTTAAATATGGCAACGCATATCGATCAAGGATTCTGCCTACTTTACCATCTGGTAAAGCACCCTCTAGTCCGTATCCAACTTCTACTCTAATCTTCCTATCTTCCTTCTTTTTCCCTATAACTAAGAGTAACAACACGCCGTTATTTAACTCTTTGTTACCTAGCTTAAACTTCCTAAAAGCAGCATTTGCATAGGATTCGATATCTTGGCCGTTAAGAGTAGAAACGGTTAATACGGCTACTTGGGCTTTTGTTTGATCATCGACCTGTCGTCCAAGGTTAATTAACTCTGCCTTTTCTTCCTGTGTTAATACATTTGCAGTGTCTTGAACATATATATCCCCGGTTGGATTAGGTATTTCCGCACTGGCGATTCTTCCTAACAAACTTATTGCTAATACGGCAACAATAGATATGCTAAGAAGGGTCTTTCTAATCATTGACCATTCCCCTCAAAGTCAACTTTAGGAGCTTCCTCAGCCCCATTCTGAGCTTTAAAGTATTGCTTCTGATCAAACCCAAACATACCTGCCATCATCGACCCAGGGAATCGTTTGACCTTTTTATTGTACTGGGCGACTTCATCATTATAATCCTTTCGAGCCACAGCTATACGATTTTCAGTACCTGCCAGCTCATCCATTAGTTGTTGGAAGTTTTGGTTCGCTTTTAAATCTGGATATTTTTCAACTACTACAAGAAGTCGACTTAATGCACCCGAAAGGTTATCATTTGCTGCTGCTTGGTCTTCCGGCGTTTTAGCACCAGCAAGCTTAGCACGAGCATCTGAGACATCTTTAATAACTTCCTTTTCATGTGAGGCATAACCTTTTACAGTGTTTACAAGGTTAGGAATTAAATCAACTCTTCTTTGAAGTTGTGTGTCAATATTTGAATACTTTTGATTAACATTCTCTTCTGCGGAAACAAACCCATTATAGCTTGAAACTGCCGCAATAACACAAATAGCTATAACAACGATGATACTTATTAAGATAATACTTCCCTTTTTCATCTTCTCACTCCTCTTATATGTATACCGATTTGGATAAAAAAAGCCTCTACAAATTAATCATTAATCAAATGTCTGCCGATTATAACATAAAATTAATAATATATTTGGTCCTATAATTATTTTACACAATAAAAAAACCCAAACAATGAATTTGGGCTTTTTTTGTGATTAAAGTTGTTCGGAAAGAAATTCTTTTCTATTTGTTGTTGTAACTTCTACTTCATCATTGACTCTTTCGATATCCGCGCCTAATGATGCTAATTTTTGATGGAAATTCAAATAACCTCTATCCAAATGTTTTAATTCAGTTACTCTCGTATAGCCATCTGCTCTTAATCCAGCAATGATTAAGGCTGCTGCTGCTCGAAGATCAGTAGCAGATACTTCTGCACCTTGAAGCTGACAAGGTCCATTAATAATAACAGATCGACCTTCGATTTTTATATCTGAATTCATTCGACGGAATTCTTCAACATGCATAAATCTATTTTCAAAAACCGTTTCCGTTATCATACCTGTACCTTCTGCGACAACTAGTAGAGACATCATTTGTGATTGCATATCAGTCGGGAAACCAGGATGAGGCATTGTCTTAATATCAACTGCTTTAAGCTTTTCAGGACCAATTACACGAAGACCTTGTTCTTCTTCAATGATCGTTACGCCCATTTCCTCAAGCTTAGCAATCAGCGATGTTAAATGTTCAGGAACAGCACCTTTTACAAGTACATTGCCACCAGTAATAGCAGCGGCAATCATAAATGTACCAGCTTCTATTCTGTCCGGTATGATTGTGTGATCAGCGGCATATAGACGTTCCACACCTTCGATACGAATCGTACCTGTTCCTGCACCCTTTACTGATGCACCCATTTTATTTAAGTAATTAGCTAAATCTACGATTTCTGGTTCCTTTGCACAGTTTTCAATTGTTGATGTTCCTTCTGCCAAAGTTGCAGCCATCATAATATTTTGTGTTGCGCCAACACTAGGGAAGTCTAAATAAATTTTCGCACCTTTTAAGCGACCTTCCGTTTCGGCTTCGATAAAGCCATTCCCGACTTTTACCTTTGCTCCCATTGCCTCAAAGCCTTTTAAATGTAAGTCGATTGGTCTTGAGCCAATCGCACAACCACCAGGTAATGCAACACGTGCTCTTCCCATTCTTGCTAATAGCGGTCCCATAACAAGGACAGAAGCACGCATTTTTCTTACATATTCAAATGGAGCTTCAATTAACAACTCTCTTGATGCATCTACAGATATTTTATTTTCTTGAAACGTTACATCAGCATTTAAATATCGTAACACTTCACCAATTGTATATACATCGGAGAGTGATGGTACATCACGAATAATACTTCTTCCTTCACTAGCTAACAATGATGCAGCGATAACAGGCAGTACAGCATTTTTTGCACCTTCAACTTGAACTGTACCGTTTAGCCGTTTTCCGCCGCGGACGATGATTTTTTCCAAAAGTATTCCCCTCCGCGTCCATTTTCTCTATATTAATATTCAATCGTTATGATAGGTGTGCCAATTACAAAGCTCGTATTGGCGCCCATTCCAGTTTTTCGTAAGCCAATTTGCAGATTCATTCGGTTATCTTTTGTTGGGACTGATTGCATAAACTCCGATGAATATGCAGAAATAGAAACAAAATCTTTTTCTTTTAACGCCTCTTTTTCATTTGCATGTAAGCTTGTCAATATTTGACTTACTTCAGACAATAAAACCTTATCCATTTTATCACTGAATTCGCCTTTTATACAAGAGAAAAACACTGGTTTCTTACTGTAAAGAGCATCCAATTTTACACCTATTGTTTTATTCACATTGAGCGCAATTTGGCTATTCCAATGAATACCTTTTACCTCATATATTAAATACGAAGTATATTGATTATTTGTAGGGGTCGACAAAAGTTTTATTGATTCGACAATATTTTTTTTACTTGATAAGCCTTCTGCTTGCCACTGCCCTTTTTCTTCCCTCACATCCCACTTCAGTTGAGGAAATTGCTCTTTTAATAAGTCTACCTGCTTTAACCAATCATTTTTTGAAGAAATATTTATTGATTCTCTTGTATATAGAGACCATTCAGAAATTTGTCCGTGTTCACGTTTTATTTCTTTGACCAGCATGTCTAAATCAGTAGTAAAATTTGCTAATACCGTTCTATTCCCAATAGTTACACAAAACAAACTAAAAAAAATTGATATTGTTAACAGATATAGTACGCTTTTTTTCATTTGGATTTCCCCTCTCCTTAGTTAAAGTCTTTACCAGTACGGAAGACTACATACTTAGGAAAAGTCGTCATCTTTTGACAATCGAAATGAAAATAAAACAAATAATCTGCCCTTTTATTTAGACGTTATAAATTAAAGAAAGTAACAAATTCCACATACAAAATTAATCATAATCAATATTTATTCAATATGATACAGGAAAGATAGGCCAATTATTACAAAATGATGACAAATTTTAAAATAAAAGTGGAATCTGTTTTGACCATAACAGATAATCTAAGAAGAAGTTACTAATTGCGGATCCAATTGCGATGGTAATTAAAACATAAAGTAATCTTGCCTGTATAACACGATTAGGTTTTAATAATTTTTCAAAGTTTAGTGCTCCAAGTGCCCAAAATGTTAAAACGATAAAAAACAAATGTGAGATTATACTGAGCAACGCTTGTTGTCCAAATTCCGGAACCATATGTATCTCTCCTTTCCAGATAGAAAAAGTTGTAACATATTTATTTAAAAACACCTTCTGACGGCTAAATCAGAAGGTGTTTTAAGCATATTTTAGAAACGGTGTTCGAAAACATTAATACGATTTATTGCTCGTCTTAATGCTAACTCCGCACGCACTCGATCTACTTCAGGTTGGTTTGATTGAATTCGACCTTCTGCACGAGACTTCGCTTCTTTTGCACGCTCTATGTCAATGCTTTCTGCCTTTTCAGCTGATTGAGCTAAAATGGTTACTTGCTCTGGACGTACTTCAAGAAAACCACCGCTAACTGCTACAAGCTCAGTGTTATTGCCGTTTTTTAGTCGTACAGCACCTATTTGAAGTGGTGCCACCATTGGAATATGTCCCGGCAAAATACCCAATTCACCACTTTGGGCTTTTGTACTTACCATTTCAACATTTGAATCATACACTGGGCCGTCTGGAGTGACAATACTGACTTTTAATGTCTTCATTTTGCGATCCTCCTGGTCCCTTATTATACCTCTACGCCCATCTCTTTAGCTTGTTTGATAACATCATCGATTGAACCAACAAGACGGAATGCATCTTCTGGAAGATGGTCATATTTTCCTTCTAATACCTCTTTAAATCCTCTTACAGTTTCTTTTACAGGAACATATGAACCTTTTTGACCTGTAAATTGTTCTGCAACGTGGAAGTTTTGTGATAAGAAGAATTGAATACGACGTGCACGTGCAACGATTAATTTATCGTCGTCACTAAGTTCGTCCATTCCTAAGATGGCAATAATATCTTGTAATTCTCGGTAACGTTGCAATGTTTGTTGTACTTGGCGTGCAACATTGTAATGCTCTTCACCAACAATTTCAGGTGAAAGTGCACGCGATGTTGATGCAAGAGGATCCACTGCAGGGTAAATACCCATTTCCGAAAGTTTACGCTCTAAGTTTGTTGTTGCATCTAAGTGAGCAAACGTCGTTGCTGGAGCCGGATCTGTATAGTCATCGGCAGGAACGTAGATTGCTTGGATAGATGTTACAGAACCTACATTTGTAGATGTAATACGTTCTTGTAATTGACCCATTTCAGTTGCAAGTGTTGGTTGGTAACCAACGGCAGAAGGCATACGACCTAATAAGGCAGACACCTCTGAACCAGCTTGTGTAAAGCGGAAAATATTATCGATAAATAAAAGAACATCTTGACCTTGAACATCACGGAAATATTCAGCCATCGTTAAGCCTGTTAATGCTACACGCATACGAGCACCAGGCGGTTCATTCATTTGACCAAAAACCATTGCTGTTTTCTTAATAACACCTGAATCAGTCATTTCCCAATATAGGTCATTTCCTTCACGTGTACGTTCACCAACACCGGCAAATACAGAAATACCACCATGTTCTTGTGCGATATTGTTAATAAGTTCCTGAATTAATACCGTTTTACCTACACCGGCACCACCGAATAGACCAATCTTACCACCTTTAATATATGGTGCAAGTAAGTCTACTACTTTAATTCCTGTTTCAAGAATTTCAACCTCAGTTGAAAGTTGCTCAAATGATGGTGCAGACCGATGAATTGGGTCACGACGTACATCTGCAGGAATTTCATCATTTAAATCGATCGTGTCACCTAATACGTTAAAAACACGACCAAGTGTTACGTCACCTACAGGAACAGAAATAGGTGCCCCACTATCAATTACTTCCATACCACGTTGAACCCCATCAGTAGAGTCCATCGCAATTGTACGAACGGAATCATCACCTAGGTGAAGAGCAACTTCTAAAGTTAAATCAATATCAACTTCAGTCGCAGTTTGAGCTTTATATTGAATTTTTAACGAATTATAAATATCTGGAAGTTGACCGTTTTCAAACTTGACGTCAACAACCGGACCCATTACTTGAAGAACGCGTCCAGTGTTCATCCTTTTCCCTCCTATCTTGCATTAAAGAAAGACTTAGGTGCTATAAATTTTCCCTAAGCTTCTTGTATTCAATTGGTATGCTAATACAATCTATTCAAGCGCTGCAGCTCCACCAACAATTTCAGTAATCTCCTGAGTAATTGCAGCTTGGCGTGCACGGTTATAAGAAAGTGTTAACGAATCAATCAGTTCTTTCGCGTTATCTGTTGCACTCTTCATCGCAGTCATTCTGGCTGCGTGCTCACTTGCTTTACCATCTAATAATGCTCCATAAATAAGGCTTTCAGCGTATTGAGGAAGCAATGTTTCTAAAATATCCTCTGCAGAAGGCTCAAATTCATAAGAAATAAGCTTATTAGATGAAGTAATATCCGTTAGCGGCAACAGTTTTTTCTCCGTTACTTCTTGACTGATTGCATTTACAAAATGGTTGTAGTACATGTAAAGTTCATCATACGTACCATCAGCAAACATACTTACTGTTTTATTCGTGATTTTCACAATATCTGCAAATGAAGGATGATCGGGAAGTCCAATAACATCTAATACGACATTCATATTACGATTTCTAAAATAATCGGCGCCGACACGGCCAATCGCAACAATGACATATTCATCATCTGAACGATGTCTTTCACGAATTTTATTATGAACTAACTTTAACACGCTGCTGTTATAAGCTCCTGCTAATCCACGATCAGATGTAATGACTAAATAACAAGTTTTTTTAACAGGGCGTGTTTCAAGCATTGGATGACTTGCATCTTTACTGCCTAATGCGATGCTGGCAACAACCTCTTGAATCTTCTCCATATATGGAACGAAAGATTTTGCATTCATTTCTGCTCTATTTAATGCAGATGCAGAAACCATTTGCATCGCTTTTGTAATTTGACTAGTTTTTTTCGTCGAATTAATACGAGATTTTAAATCACGTAAGGATGCCACTATTTCTCACCACCCTTGTTTTTAAGTAGGCCTCACCCTTTAGGACAATTGCTAAAAGGGAGCGAAGGCCTTCATTATTACCTTTATTAGGAAAAAACATTATTCTGATTTAGAGAATGTTTTCTTAAATTCATTGATAGCTGAAGCCATATCTTCATCAGCCGGAAGTCCACCAGTTGTACGAATTTGGCCAAGAAGTTCGGCACGATTTGCATCTAACCAAGTGTAGAATTCTAATTCGAAACGAACAATATCCTGAACTGGAATATCATCTAAGAACCCTTTTGTTAAAGCATAAAGAATCATTACTTGTTTCTCTACTTTAATTGGCTTATTCAAATCTTGCTTCAATACTTCAACAGTACGTTGTCCACGAGCTAATTTAGCTTGTGTTGTTTGATCAAGGTCAGATCCGAATTGTGCAAATGATTCAAGCTCACGGAATGAAGCAAGGTCAAGACGTAGTGTACCTGATACCTTTTTCATTGCTTTAATTTGAGCTGATCCCCCTACACGGGATACAGAAAGACCTGCATTGATCGCCGGACGCACACCTGAGAAGAATAAGTCTGATTGTAAGAAAATCTGACCATCTGTAATAGAAATTACGTTTGTTGGAATATAAGCAGAAATATCGCCTGCTTGTGTTTCAACGAATGGTAGAGCTGTTATCGAACCGCCGCCTAAGTCATCGTTTAACTTAGCTGCACGCTCCAATAAACGAGAATGTAAGTAGAATACATCACCAGGATATGCCTCACGACCTGGAGGACGACGTAATAGCAAGGAAAGCTCACGATATGCAGCAGCTTGTTTCGATAAATCATCATAGATGATTAAAACGTGCTTGCCATTGTACATAAATTCCTCTGCCATTGTTACACCTGTATAAGGTGCAAGGTACAATAATGGTGATGGTTGTGCAGCAGAAGCCGTAACAACGATTGTATAATCCAATGCACCATGTTTACGAAGTGTTTCTACAGTACTTCTAACAGTTGATTCTTTTTGTCCGATTGCAACGTAAATACAAATCATATCTTGGTCTTGTTGATTAATAATTGCATCGATTGCTACAGTTGTTTTACCAGTTTGACGGTCACCAATGATTAACTCACGTTGACCACGACCAATTGGCACAAGTGCATCGATCGCTTTAATCCCTGTTTGTAGTGGTTCATGTACAGATTTACGAGCCATTACACCAGGTGCTTTCTTTTCAATTGGGCGAGTTTTTGCAGTGTTGATTGGCCCAAGACCATCAACAGGCTGTCCTAATGAATTGACAACACGTCCAATTAACTCCTCACCTACAGGAACTTCCATGATTCTACCAGTACGGCGAACTTCATCGCCTTCACGAATATCAGTATATGGTCCTAAAATAATGATACCTACATTGTTTTCTTCTAAGTTCTGAGCAAGACCCATCACTCCGTTAGAAAACTCTACAAGTTCACCAGACATTGCATTGTCGAGACCATGAGCACGAGCAATACCGTCACCGATTGAAATAACAGTACCAACATCGCTAACCTTCGTTTCAGACTGATAATTTTCAATTTGCTTTTTTATCAGCGCGCTGATTTCTTCAGCTTTAATGCTCATGAATTTCACCCCTCATGTTAAATTTAGCTAATTAAACTGCGTTCTAGACGGTCTAGTTTGCCACGTAGGCTGCCGTCGAATATTTTATTTCCAATTCGAACCTTCACTCCACCGAGTAGATCCGTATCAATGACATTTTCAATATTTAATGAAACTCTGCCAACTTTTTTTGCAAAAACAGATGATATCGCTTCGCTTTCACTTGCGTTTAACGGTCTTGTGGAATATACAATTGCTTCAGCTATTCCGTTATTTAAGTTAGCAAGCTCGATATATTCATCTGCAACACTAGTTATTTCATTCACACGATGGCGCTCAGTTAATAACATTAGTGTATTTACAACTACATTTGAAGCCGAATGAAAAATCTCTTTAATCATGTCAATTTTCTTTTCAGAAGAAAATTTTGGAGATGTTAAAAGATTAATTAATTCAGGATTATCTTTGATAGCTTTTTTTATGGCACGAAGTTCATCTTGAACTTGCTCCAATAGATTTTGTTCTTTGGCTAGCTCAAAAAGCGCGGTAGCATAGCGTTTTGCAACTGCATTGTTACTCATCGTTTTTCTCCTGCCTCTTGAATATAGTCATTAATTAGCTTCTCTTGATCAGCTACAGTTAGTTCTTTCTCAATCACTTTAGAAGCAATTAATACAGATAAGGATGCCACTTGTTCACGTAAAGCAGCTACTGCCAATTCTTTTTGTTGTTCGATTTCTACTTTTGCACTCTCTTTTAAGCGATTTGCTTCCGCACGTGCAGTAGTAATAATTTCTTCACGTTGAAGATCGCCTTGCTTTTTCGCATTTTCAATTAATCCTTGTGCTTCTACACGTGCTTCTTTTAATAATGCACGTTGTTCTTCTAATAGATTGCTTGCTTCTGCACGGCTTTTCTCCGCTGCTTCAATTTCATTTGCAACATGTTCTTCACGTTGCTTCATGATTCCCATTAATGGGCCCCACGCAAACTTTTTAAGTAATGCCAACAATATAATAAACATGAGCAGCTGGAAAATAATATCACCAGTGTTCAAAAATTTATGTCCACCTTCAGCTACTCCAAGTACAAAACTACTTGTTAACACGCTCTATTCACTCCCTTCAAGAGTCAATACCTAAAACAGGTTTTATATAAACAATCTCTTTTAATCTTTAGTAAAATATACTGATTTCACTTGTTACCCATAAGTAAAATCCATAGACTTTTCGCTTGTCGTAACATAAAGCAATGGCGAAGGTTCTATCAGATGATCTTCGCCATTTTGAATGCTAAAACTATTTATTAACAACCATGAACGCGATTACCGCTGCGATAATCGGTAGGGCTTCTACTAACGCAACCCCGATAAACATAGTTGTTTGAAGCATACCACGTGCTTCTGGTTGACGAGCAATCCCCTCAACTGTACGAGATACAATAAGACCGTTACCAATACCTGCACCAAGTGCACCTAAACCGATAGCAATTGCTGCTGCGATTACACCCAAACTCATTATAAAGTTCCTCCTTTAAATGTATAAAAAAATTTTTTATAAAAATAGTTTTTGTCCTATTGGACGAATATTATATTAATGGTCCTGACTCACTTTGTGTGCCATATACACCATTGTTAACATAGTAAAAATAAATGCTTGAATTGTCCCTACAAAGACTGAGAATCCTTGCCATGCAAGCGTTGGAATGATAGCTCCAATCCAACCGCCGGGACCTGACATTGCAAGACCACCAGCTAAAAGTGAAAGTAAAATTTCACCTGCATAGATGTTTCCGTAAAGACGGAGACCTAATGTTAAAGTGTTTGAAAATTCCTCAATAATTTTGAAAGGAACCATAAACGCAAACGGCTCTTTAAAGCCTTTTAAATATCCACCAAACCCTTTTTGTCTAACACCATAAAAATGAGTTAATCCAACAATCATTATCGCTAAAGTTAGTGCGATCGTAGGGTCGGCAGTAGGTGATTTCCACCATAAGTCTCCTTTTATAACTACTGAAAATGGAAGACCTAACATATTGGAAACAAAAATGTACATAATAATCGTTATGCCTAAAACGTGAAAGGCACCACCTGTTTTCCAATCCATGTTACTCTTAATAATTCCTTTAACAAAGTCCATAATCCACTCAAAGAAGTTCTGCATACCTGTAGGTTTCATCGCTAATTTTCTTGTAGATAGTAACGCGATAATAAATACTATTAATGAAGCAACAGTAATCATTAGCACGTTTGCCAAGTTAAAGGTAAGCCCCATAAATTCCCATAACGGCGCTCCGTGTTCCAATCAAATTCACCTCTCTTCCTGCTATTTATGTGATTGTATAATATGATGAATAATAAAATCTATCATAATGACAACATAAGATGTCACTAATCCCAAAATAACACATAAGAAATTAAAATACTCAGGATACTTCGTAGCAATCATAACTGCTAGGACCGCCGCTATCATTCTCGTGACAGTACCGAACGATCGAAAGCTTTTCCCAGTTTCTATTGCTTCACCAAAACGTTTCGTTCTTCTTACCATGAGCCAATGATTATATAAGCTAATTGAAGTACCAAGAATCAAACCTAAAAAGACAGATTGATATTGGGTAAATCCCCAACCTAAAACATAAAGGGATAAAAGATACAGCATATACTTGCGGTGCCTATTAAACATTAGTTGGAGTTCCGGCATGTCTTTCAAATCTCTCCCGAAAAGAAATGTCGGACTGTATGAAGCAAGACTATTATTTACTAGTAATAGTCAAGGAGTAGTCCGATGAAAAAATTAGTGGTTCAGTATTAAAATGAGGATCTACTCAACTACAGCCAAGTATTTCTAAAACACTGGTTAAGTTTTTATGACTAACTACATTTTTGCGTACCTAGCATACTTCAATTCTCACCTTGCATAAGATGAATGGACAAGAGGTTTTTCATTGTGAAAGCATACTGAAAACCCTATCATTCAACACCCTCTGTTAGCATACAATAGGGTATTATCAATGTCAATTGGTTTCTGTGAAAAACCGCACTATCTCAACCATCCACACTAAAATTGTCACAAAATCATCAAATTTTATAAATAATTTGTTTTTCGAAAATTTATAAATTTTATATCAAACTATTTATTATTTACGTCTACTATTTTATCTATTTTATTTATCGCGCACCACATTTATTTTTTTCCATTATCATTTTGCAATAATTTTAGCGAATGTTCTTGGATGTCCTCTTGCCCATTGTTACGCGCAAAAGCTACCGCTACTACTTTGTTCAAATATTTAGGGGCTTTAAATTCAATTTGGTTTTCTTTTAAACCTGGTCCTACTTTCTTCCTTTCTTCAAGAAATCCTATAAATTTTAATGTATCTTCTTCAAATAATGCGATACCAAACTCTTCTGCACCCATCGGTAAATAAACTTCATAACGGAAAGTTTCCGGTGAATCTCCGGGCACTATTGAAAAGCCCATCAACCTCGGAAAACTCGGTTCCTTTTTTATAAATAGAAAAGGAAGATCAATACTTTTGTCTTTTTCAATCAATGAAAGATATCCATCAATCATTTCTTTATTAGTATGGAAGCTTCTTTTAATAAAAGCGGATATTGACAAGGTTCTTTTCTCTCCGGGTTTTAACGTAAATGGCAGCGGAAGTTTCCAATCTATATTTTCATCATACTTTAAAAGTTTAAAATGATAATGCTTTGTTTGATTACTTATATTTGTTATTGTTACTTGCTTTTTGTTTTCGTCAAATTGTTTTGTAAGTATCCCAAACGATAGACTACTTGGTGAAACTAATGTTTCGGTATGTATCGCTTGATCAATATTAATTCTTCCCGCTCCTTGTTCATAAACTTTATACCGATTTCCCTTTTCATCGTGGAGGATTGTTGCCGTGTTCATAATGGAAGATTTAATTTCGGCAGGCCCCCACTCCGGGTGAGCTTGTTTTATTAAAGCAGCCGCACCGGCAATATATGGTGCTGACATACTCGTCCCTTGTAATTCAATATACCTTTTATCGGGAATCGTACTTTTAATTGCCACACCAGGGGCCGTAATATCAGGTTTTATTGACCAATTTACTGTTACGGGACCTCTTGAGCTAAAATCGGCAAGAAGGTCTTTTTCCACTTTATAAATGGTTGAAGCCAAAATAGGAGATTTTTTGGGGATTAAACTTTCCCCATCAACCATGGATATCGAAACTGCAGGGATATCGATTTCACCATCAATTTTCCCTACGAACGGTCCTTTCGTATTATTAAAAATAATCACGCCAACCGCACCTGCGGCTTCTGCATTTTTTACTTTTTTTGAGAACTCTATCTCTCCGCGTTTTATAAGTGCGATTTTACCAGCTACATTTTTCATATCTTTCTTTTTTCCAATTCCGACGTATTGAACTGGATACGTATGGTTTAAGTTCCATTTTACGCTTCCTACAAAAGGGACTAGTTTGATTGGACTTTTTAATTGAACAGCTGACAAATAAGGTACTTTCAGCACAGGGGTTGAGGCTCCAACTGAAATGGCTTTTGAAGATGTCCCCGGAGTTCCTACCGTCCATAGATTTGGACCTGAATTCCCGTTGGATGTAACGGCCACGATCCCTTTTTCAACTGCCTTATTTAATGCAATGCTAATAGGTAAATCCGGACCATTAACATCTGACCCTAAAGAAAGATTAATGATATCAAGTTTACTTTTCACTGTTCTTTCAATTGCCGCCAATATTTGCTCGGTAGTGCCTTTACCACCCGCTCCTAATGCTCGATACGCGTAGATCTTTACATCCGGTGCAACCCCTTTCATCCTTCCGTTTGCACCGATTATGCCGGCCACATGTGTCCCGTGAATGGTTGGTTCACCTTCATGGATCTGTGTCTCAAGCGGATTATTATCCTCATCAACTAGATCGTAGCCACCACTATAATTGGACCTTAAATCCGGATGGGTATAATCAATCCCAGTATCAATGACCCCTACTTTAATTCCCTTCCCTGTCAGACGATTACCTTTGGAATCATAGTAATTTTGTGCTTTTTCCGCCCCAATTAAAGATAATGCAGACGGATTTAGCTTTTCTACACTGTAGGATTGGTTATCATAAGTAGCCGAGATTTTGCGATACATTTGTGATAATTTGAGTAAGTCTTGTCTTGAGCCGACAACGGAAAATCCATTAAACGTTTCGGAAAAAAGATACCTAAGTTTGATTGAAGGATATTTTTTTATATAATTCTCTATTTCTACCTTGTTAGGTGTTCCTTTTGTTGCAAAAATCATAACTACTTTTTCTAAAGGGGAAGGTGGTGGAAGTGAAGGTATGTTCCAAGCCTTAGCCGAAATACTTGGCGAGAAAGTCAAAAAAAACAAGAGTCCAATAAGTAATTGCTGCCGTTTCACTAGAGGAAACCCTCCTTATTACTTTTTTATTAGCTTTTCACGAAAGGGTAAGGTTATGCAGCAAGAGCATTAAAAAACAAGTCGGATTACTCCGCCTTGTTTTAAAGTGGTTTATATGGTTTCGGTTTTTCATTAATATTTTTAAAATAGTATTGAATGGCTTCTACAATACGTTTAGATGCTTGTCCATCACCATATGGATTGGCAGCCTTAGCCATTTTCTCGTAGGATTCTTTATTTGTTAATAATTCTGTAGCAAGTTGATAGATTGTTTCCTCCTCGACTCCTGCTAACTTAAGAGTACCCGCTTCAATTCCTTCCGGACGTTCAGTTGTATCGCGAAGCACAAGAACAGGAACACCAAGTGATGGTGCTTCTTCCTGCACCCCCCCCGAATCAGTCAAAATGAGATAAGCATGACTGGCAAAGTTATGGAAATCAATAACGTCTAGCGGTTCGATAAGATGAATACGAGGATTGCCTCCTAAAACTTCATTGGCAATATCTCGAACAGCAGGATTTAAGTGAACGGGATAGACTACTTGAACTTTCGGATGTTCATCAACTATTCGCTTTACTGCCCGAAACATATTTCTCATCGGTTCCCCGAGATTTTCCCGACGATGTGCAGTAAGCAGGATTAGTTTATCGTCTCCAAGTTTCCCTAAAATCTTATGTTCGTATTCACTTTTAACAGTCGTTTTTAATGCATCTATTGCGGTATTTCCGGTAATAAAGATACTGTCTTTATTTTTATTCTCAGCTAATAAGTTATTAGATGCTTTCTCAGTTGGAGCAAAATGAAGGTCAGCTAAAACCCCTGTCAATTGACGATTCATTTCTTCAGGATATGGCGAGTATTTGTTCCAAGTTCGTAGCCCGGCTTCCACATGACCTACAACTATTTTGTTATAATAAGCGGCTAGACTGGCAACAAAAGTTGTCGTCGTATCACCATGTACTAGAACAATGTCAGGCTTAGCCTCTTTCATTACATGGTCTAGACCTTCTAAACCTTTAGTTGTGATATCTATTAATGATTGGCGATCTTTCATCATATTTAAATCATAATGTGGTTGAATATGAAAAATATCTAAAACTTGGTCTAACATTTGGCGGTGCTGAGCAGTTACCGTAACAATCGGTTCAATACTTTCGGGATACTTTTGTAGTTCAAGAACTAAAGGGGCCATTTTAATCGCTTCCGGCCTCGTTCCAAAAATAGTCATTACTTTTATTGGTCTTTTCATGTCCTCTCTCCCTCTAAGTATCCATTTATTTCGTTCCGAATAAACGATCCCCCGCATCACCTAGACCAGGAACAATGTATCCTTTTTCATTTAATTTTTCATCTAATCCGGCAATGTATATGTCAATATCAGGATGTGCTTCTTTCAGTGCTTCCACACCTTCCGGAGCGGCAATAAGGCACATAAATTTAATGTTTTTCGCACCACGTTTTTTCAAAGAATTAATTGCTTCGACAGCCGATCCCCCTGTTGCTAGCATCGGATCAACGACAATAAAGTCTCTTTCTTCCACATCATTTGGAAGTTTTGCATAATATTCAACAGGTTTTAATGTTTTCGGATCACGATACAAGCCAATATGTCCTACTTTTGCGGCAGGGATTAGCTTCAACACGCCATCGACCATTCCAATTCCGGCACGAAGAATAGGGACAATTCCTATTTTCTTTCCCGATAATATTTTAGACTTCGATACACTTACAGGTGTTTCGATTTCGATATCTTCTAATGGCATATCACGTGTAATTTCATACACCATAAGTGTTGCTACTTCATCAACTAACTCACGGAATTCTTTAGTACCAGTGTTTTTATCACGTATGTACGTTAATTTATGCTGAATAAGCGGATGATCCATCACATGAACATTTCCCATTTTTTTCGCTCCTTAATATATAAAAATTTATTACTACTACAAATTCACCTATCTCATTCTACACGAAAAGGGAGTTCATTCTCAAGGCTAGACCAATTAGAATAAACTCCCTTTATTATTTATTTTTCTTGGTACAATGGAAACTTATTGGTAAGTGCTGATACTCGTGTTCGTGCTTCTGCTAGTTTTTCATCATCTTCATGATTTTTCAATGTGTTTCCAATAATGGATGCAATTTCGTCCATTTCTTCAAGTCCAAAGCCGCGAGAAGTAACAGCAGCTGTACCGATACGAATGCCACTTGTCACAAATGGACTCTCCGGATCAAATGGAATTGTATTTTTATTTACTGTAATACCGATATCATCAAGAACTTTTTCAGCCACTTTTCCAGTTAAACCTAATGAACGGAGGTCGACCAATAATAAATGGTTATCCGTGCCGTCGGATACTAAACTTAACCCTTCTTTTTTCAAAGATTCACCTAGACGTTTGGCATTGTCAATGATTTTTTGTGAATATTCTTTAAAGCTGTCATCCAGAGCTTCCCCAAATGCGACTGCTTTAGCAGCAATTACATGCATTAGTGGGCCGCCTTGAATTCCGGGAAAAATTGATTTATCAATTTTCTTCGCGTATTCTTCTTTACACAAGATCATTCCGCCGCGTGGGCCGCGTAATGTTTTATGTGTAGTAGTTGTAACAAAGTCAGCAAATGGAACTGGGCTTGGATGTAATCCAGAAGCAACCAATCCAGCAATATGAGCCATATCTACCATCAGATACGCTCCAACTTCATCAGCTATTTCACGAAACTTTTTGAAATCTATTACTCTTGGGTAGGCACTAGCACCCGCCACAATCAGTTTTGGTTTATGTTCACGAGCTTTATTTAATACGTCTTCATAATCGATCGTGTGGCTATGTTCATCTACACCATACTCCACAAAATTATACTGTACACCACTAAAGTTAACTGGACTACCATGTGTTAAATGGCCTCCATGGGAAAGATTCATACCTAAAACGGTATCACCTGGCTCAAGAACTGTAAAATAAACAGCCATATTTGCCTGAGCACCTGAATGTGGTTGAACATTGGCGTGTTCTGCACCAAATATTTGCTTAGCACGTTCACGAGCAAGATTTTCAACTACATCTACATATTCACATCCGCCGTAGTACCTGCGACCCGGATATCCTTCTGCATATTTATTCGTTAAAACAGACCCTTGTGCTTCCATTACAGCTTCACTTACAAAATTCTCAGAAGCAATCAATTCAATTTTCGTCCGTTGGCGTTTCAGTTCATCTTGAATCGCTTGATATACTTCTTTATCTTGTCCAGCTATCTTACTCATTTATGTCCCCTCCTGCGTCAACAATTAGTCAAATACCTTCTTATTTTAACATAGTTTTCTTACAGGCAAGTCTAATACTTAACTTTTTTCTGATAATTTTTGCTTACTGAGTGATAACCATCTTAATGATGAACAAAAAAAGAATCCTGATTATTTAGCAGGATTCTTGATTTTCGTTCATCTGATTTTCATAAACGGCTCTAGCCCCGCCAATTAATTTTGGTCGTGTTTTTGCTAGAGTAACATTGGCAGAACCAAGTGTATGATTTTTGACTCTAATTGGTACGGCAACATGTTTTAGATGCATCCCGATAAATGTATTACCAATGTCGATACCCGCATCTGCTTTAATAAACTCGATCACGACAGGATCTTGAAAATGGTGATAAGCATAGGTCGCCATGGCACCACCGGCCGCCCTTACAGGTATGACGGAAACTTCCTCCCATTCATGACGATTCATGAGTTCTCTTTCTATTACTAAACTTCTGTTTAAATGTTCACAGCATTGAAAAGCTAAATGAATCCCATGGTTACGTGCAAAGGCAGTTAACTCATCAAATATGACGGATGCTACTTCCTCACTTCCTGCTGTCCCAATTTTTTCGCCAATCACTTCAGATGTAGAACATCCAATAACTAGAATTTGGCCTTGTTTAAACGTAACTTGGGAGGAAAAGTCATTAATTATTTCCTTCAACTGTTCTTTCCAAAGTAATAGATCTGTAGTCAATCCAATCACCTAACTTATCGTATAATGAACCATTTATTACAAATTCTGTTCTTCGTAATTCGTTAATTTTTCAATTCGACGTGCATGTCTTCCACCTTCGAATTCCGTTGTTAACCACACTTTTGCAATTTCTAATGCAAGTCCAGGACCAATGACTCTTTCACCCATCGCTAGCATATTTGTATCGTTATGCTGACGGGTTGCTTTTGCACTAAATACATCGTGAACGAGAGCACAACGAATTCCTTTCACCTTATTTGCAGAAATACTCATTCCAATTCCTGTACCACAAATGAGGATTCCACGGTCAAATTCGCCATTTGCCACTTTTTGCGCAACAGGGAGAGCATAGTCAGGGTAATCAACTGAACTTTCACAATTACAGCCAAAATCTTGATATTCGATTCCCATTTCCTCTAATAAATTGCGAATTTCTTTGCGAATATGAACGCCGCCATGATCGGATGCCAATGCTACTTTCATTTTTATACCCCCATTTTCTTATTTCCTACCTTTATTTTTACACATAGTACTAAATTTATAAAGTAATCCATATAAGAAAAGCGAAAAGCGCCTTGGTTGTCTTATAATTGAAATTGAGAGATTGTTGCTTTCAACTTGTCAGCATCATCTTTTAACTGACAAACAAGTTGCTCTACATTTTCCATTACAGCTACTTGCCCATTTGTTGCATCCGTTACTTCTTCGGCACCTGCAGATGTTTCTTCAGCGATCGCTGCGACTTCTTGAGATTGTCTAGACGCTAGCTCGACACTTTCCATCTGTTTGTCCACAAGAGTTGAGATGCTCTTTACTTTATCGGCAACAACATGGATCGTATTCGTCATCGTTTCAATCACTTCATTTGTTTTTGCACCTTTTGATGCTTCATAGTTTGCCGTTGATACTTGATCTGTAATTTGTTTGACGACACTATCTACACCGTGTTGAATATTTTGAATTAATTCGGATATTCCTTGTACTGCTTTTGCACTTTCATCGGCTAATTTACGTACTTCTTCTGCTACAACCGCAAACCCTTTACCATGTTCACCTGCACGTGCCGCTTCAATAGAAGCATTAAGAGCAAGTAAGTTCGTTTGCGCTGCAATATCTCCGACTAATAAGATAATTTGCTCCACTTTTTTAGCGTTTTCCTCTAAATCAAGGACAACTTGTAATGATTCTTGATTTTCCTTCGCCAATTTATCAATACCTTGGATCAGCGAACTAACGACTTCTTTACTTTCTTGCAATTCTTTAACCATTTCTACTGAAACCTGCTCTGAGGATTTTGCATTTTCTTGTACTTTATAGGCAATTTGAATAATATCTTCAACAGATTCAGCTGTTGATTGAATTGCGATAGCTGAGCTTTCTGCCCCTGCAGATATTTCATCAATCGTATGTGCAATACTTTCCGCTTGTTCTGTTGCTCTTGTCGTCTTTTCGGAAATTAAGATGACGTTTCCATTTGTTTGTTGGAAATTTTCTTCTATACTATGTACCATCACACGTAAATTCGCTAACATCTGATTAAACGCCATACCGAGTGAGCGTATTTCATCATCTGACTTTGGCAATTCCACATCTAACTGAATGTTTCCTCTACTTGCATCTATTGCTGCGCGCTCTAAACGTTGTAACGGCTTAGTGATAACCCCTGCAACAAAATAAGCTAATAGGCCTGTCCAAAATATTCCTAATAAAAGTGTAATACTATTAAACAACGATTCATCTACATTTGCTGCAAATTTTGAATGAACAATACTAATAAAAAAGAAACTCGTTGAATAAGTGACTAGAGCTAACAGTGTAACAAACAGCACTAATTTTTTCCGCAGACCAAACTTATACCGCTTTTTCATGTTTCGACTCTCCCCTATGTTGTTGATCTATTTTATTTTTTCTATCGCTTTTTCTATTAGATCGGATAATTCAAGAAATGTTGTTCTATACATTTCTACACTTCCCCCAAAAGGATCTCCGACGTCGATATTATCGCCTTTTCCATTTACAAATTCCTTCAATGTAAATGTTTTTTCTTTAGCAAATGGATAGGATTCGATGATTGAAGATTTATGACTCTCTGTCATCGTCAGGATCAGCGTCGCCCATTGGATATCCTCTTCTGTCAACATTTTTGATGTGTGAGAATGTTCAATATTGTTTTCTTCAAGAACAACCATTGCTTGTTGTGAAGCATTGTGACCATCGACGGCAAATATCCCCGCAGATTTAACGGATATGTTTTGCAGCTTTTTATTTTTTAAAATTGCCTCAGCCATCGGGCTACGACACGTATTTCCAGTACAGACGAATAATATATTCAATGATATCCTTCCCTTCAACAATTAACGATTCTAATTATTCTACCATTATTATAGTCTAAAAGACCCTATTTCAATAGTAGGCTTTGTTAAAATAAGTGAAAATTTAAAGACAAGCAATCAAAGAATTGATTGCTTGTCTTTAAATTTCCCATTATTCTTTCATTTTTATAGAGCTACTAGTAGCTTTATACCAAATCCCAATAATACGCAACCACCTAAGGCTTCACTATACGCCCCAATATATCCTTGAAACTTTCTTCCTATAATTAAGCCCGCCCAAGTCAATACTGTTGCTGCAATTCCAAAGCAGAGCAGTACAGCTGCTGTGCGAGCCCCCAAAATTCCAAGTGAGAGCCCCACTGAAAAGCTATCTAAACTAGAGCTTAAGGCAAAAAATATTAATCCCCAACCATATGGTTTAATGATTGTTTTTTCTTCCTTTTTAAGGGTGGAAAAAACCATTTGTAGGCCTAAAACAATTAGGAGGATTCCACCAATATATTGAGCAATTGTTCCAAATGCGTCAGATATAAAATGTCCAGTTAATATTCCTAATAATGGCATGACAACATGAAAGATTCCTATCGTTAAACCAATATAAAAAATTTGCCTGTATCTAAGCTTAATCATCCCCATACCAAGTCCAATTGAAAAAGCATCCATACCTAAGGCAAATGCCATTAACATTAATGTAATTAATTCTGCGATGATTGCCATCATTCTTTTTCCTCCTTCGGACGTGCCTACTGACAACATATGCATGTCCAAAGAAGAATAGAATTTTATTTTGCAAGATTTTGGTCAAGAAAAGAGATTTAATCCACCTTATTTTGACGAACCCAGCGATGTCCCGCTGCTTTTTCCAATCGATTCATAATAGCAAGGCCTATTCCCTCTATTGGAAAAGTTTCTGAAAATATTATATCGACATCTTGATTATTAAATGCACGTAAAGTGTCATAAAGAGTGTGTGCTACCGTTTTTAAGTCCTGACGGCTTCCGCAAGCAATTACAACATCCGCACGATAGTCCTTTTTTGTTTCCTCTGTCGCTATTACCCCTACTTTTAACCCCTCTTTTTGTTTATTGCTCACCAATTCCTGGATATAAGCAAAAGTTCCATCGACTAAATACACTGGTGCATCCGGTGCATAATGAGTGTATTTCATGCCCGGGGATTTCGGACGATCATTTGTATCACTATTTAAAGCCGGATCAACGAGCACTTCACCAATTACCATTTCCATTTGTTCTTTTGATAAGCCGCCCGGACGAAGAATCATCGGTATATCACCTGTACAATCAATTACTGTTGATTCTACTCCCACACCTGTATATCCACCGTCCACAACTCCGGCAATCCTGCCATTCAAATCGTCTAAAACATGTCGTGCTGTTGTCGGACTTGGTCTTCCGGAACGATTGGCACTCGGTGCTGCAATTGGAAGTTTAGTTAATCGAATTAATTCAAGTGCTAGTGGATGATCCGGCATCCTTATTCCTACTGTATCCATCCCAGCTGTCACTTTCTCCGAAAAGATACCCGGTCTACAATTAAATATAATTGTTAAAGGACCTGGCCAAAATTGTTGAATAAGCAATTGGGCTTGTTCGGATATATTTGTCACAAGTTCTTCTAATTGATTTATTTCAGCAATGTGGACAATTAGTGGATTATCACTTGGTCTTCCCTTTGCTTCATATATTTTTGCAACGGCTATATCGGATTTTGCATTTGCACCTAGCCCATAAACCGTTTCTGTCGGAAAGGCAACCACTTCATTTTGCCTTAATAGCTCCGCTGCTTCTTCTAGCTGTGGATTACCCGATAAATTATCCACATAATTATCCACACTCCACTGAATTGTCTTCATAGCTTCCACCTTTTTTCTTTTTTGTTGAAATTCATTCGTTAAAGTAGAGTTTTGTCGAATAAAGACTTATATTATCCTTTTTTAACCCGATAACAACGAACACCAACATTTTTTCTCTTTTGAAAGTATATTAAAAAGTAGAAGTAAACACAAGCATATCCACAATATGTGGATAATTATAATTAAACGGTGGATAACTTCTGGGGAAAATGTGAATATCTTTTACATTACTTTTTCCATAAAAATTACTTGTTGATAGTTTAATAAATGCTTGCCATATCGCGAATTTCCAAATTCCTTTGGAAGATGAGTCCTTTCTATCTTTTCAAAACCAGCCATTCGAAATAACGGAATTGACTTTTCTTTATTTGTCGTTAAATATAGTGTGGATAATTTTTTATTTGACGCTAATTTATACACATGTTGAAAGATTGTGAATAAATCCTCTTCCTTTATAGCCGGATGGATGACCATTGAACGGAGAATGCCAATGTTATTGAGAGGTTCAATTCCTAATGTGGCTTTTAAATTGCCATCAATATCCTCAATGACTATAAAATATTCGATTAGCTTTTCTACTCCTTCAGTACTTATCCCCACTTCATTAAGAAAACTCTTTACCTTTTCTACATCTTTATGTGTCGCCACTCGAATAACCTGCATGCGATCATCCCCTACCATTCATTATTTTTGATAGACTCTACTAAACTTTCCACTATAATCCTTATGATAGAAACAAAAAAATAGAACAAAAAAAGAAGCCGATATTGACTTCTTTTTAAAAGATTTTCTGAAAAAGCTCGACGATAAAGAATTTTACTTTTGCTTGGTCATCTTCCTCTTTTACATAAAGGGGTTTCTTTGCTTCCTTTGTAGTTTCTTTTTCTGTTTCATCTTTGATTTCACGTTCTGATTTTTCTTTTGTCGTCGATTTGCTTTCCTTTTTCTCTATCACTGGTTCCGTCTCTTTTTCTTTCTTTTCATCAAATCCGGGACTTACCGCGACACCATTTGAGAAATCCATGAAGCAAAGCGGAGGATAGAGAACACACCACCAATTGGCTCCCTCCCCTTTACCTAAAGTAATTAAAACCGCCTCGTACTCACCCGCCGGGTATAAAAATTGTCCATAAAGCTTAGTCGGGAATTGAACTTGACCGAATTCTACCTTTACCAATTGCTTACTATTTTCTTCTTGAACTACTTTTAATGCAATCTTTTTGATATCCGGTAAATGGGATTTAATCACTTTTCTAGCATCATCAATTGAATCTAATTTCTCTACCCATTTCGTAATCTCTTGATTTACTTTATCTCGAATTTTCCTTTTTAATGCTTGGTCTTCTTGATTATCACTATTTGCCAGGATCCTCAGACGAACCGCCTCTTTCGGAATGACAATCGCTTCCTCTGCAGCAATTTCCTGTTTCGGTATATATAAACTTAAGATCGTTCCAATCGATAAGATAATAATATAAACTAATGGATAATATTTTTTATTCATTTCCTCTCCCCATCCCTTCACTAACACAGTTTGGACAAGAAAGAGAAATCTTAAACTAGTAAACTTAAAAAAATTAAAAAACAGGTAAACAGCGAAAATAAAATAAGCGGAATTTTTCCGTCTATTTATCATTTTGGGGTGCATAACCTAATCCATAATCACCCAAGCTTGTTTTTCATTAACCTATTTCGCAGAAAACCATTCGGTCTTTGCCATTGATGTCATGAACAATTTCAGTACGACTTTCTGGGAATGTATTATTTAGTAACTCCGCTACTTGCTCACCTTGTCCCATACCAATTTCAAAGCCGATTATTGCTTCATTGTTAATTATTTGTGGAATTTGTTCCATCAGTCTTCGATAATAGTCAAGCCCGTCCTCTCCGCCAAATAATGCTTGATGTGGTTCATGGTCCTTCACCACTTCTGATAGTATATCGAGTTCTCGATCAGGAATATAAGGTGGATTGGATAGAATAATATCTACTTTTTCCTGACTCGCTATGAGTGGCTGAAGTAAATCACCCTGTAAAAAATGAATATCTGCCTCTAAATTCTTGGCGTTTTTTTCTGCAATAGATAGTGCTTCTTTCGATATATCAACAGCTGAAACCGTCAGATCGGGACATTCAAGTTTCATTGTAATGGCGATAATACCACTCCCCGTACCAATATCGACTAGCTTTAATCCTTCTAAATTAGAAGAGTAGGTCTGTTTTATCCGATTAATAGCCCCTAAAACTAGCTCCTCTGTTTCAGGCCTCGGAATTAATACATTAGAATTCACAATAAATTTCCTTCCAAAAAACTCTTCAAAACCGATAATATGCTGAATTGGAATACCTTCAGCATGAGCGAATACTGCCTGTTGAAACGTTTCTTGAATTTGTTGTGAAAGAACCTCATGCATATTTGCCAGCAATTGTGACCGCGTCATCCCTAGGAAATGGCGAAGCAACAGTTCACCTGCATTTGCATCTCGGTTATTTTTTTGTAAAAAAGAAGAAGCCCAGTTAAGAGCTTCAAATATTTTTTCGGTTTGAACCATTAATCATTCACACTTTCAAGTTTATGGGATTGATCTTCTAAAATTAACGCATCAATAATTTCATCTATTTTTCCTTGAAGAATTTGATCAAGCTTTTGTATCGTTAAACCGATACGATGGTCGGTCACACGGTTTTGCGGGAAATTATAAGTACGAATACGTTCGGAACGATCCCCTGTTCCAACTGCAGATTTACGATTCGCATCATACTCTGCTTGTGCTTCTTGTTGGAACTTATCATATACACGTGCACGTAAAACCTTCATCGCTTTTTCTTTATTCTTAATTTGTGACTTTTCATCTTGGCAGGACACGACAGTTCCTGTTGGAATATGTGTTAAACGAACAGCCGACATCGTCGTGTTTACACTTTGCCCACCTGGTCCGCTTGATGCAAAGGTATCAACACGGATATCTTTTTCATGAATTTCTACTTCAACTTCCTCTGCTTCTGGAAGAACTGCTACTGTTGCTGTTGATGTGTGGATACGGCCACCAGATTCTGTTTCCGGAACACGTTGAACACGATGGGCACCATTTTCAAATTTTAATTTTGAAAAGGCTCCTTTCCCGTTGATCATAAAGATAATCTCTTTATACCCACCAACACCTGTCGTACTCGCCTCGATTACTTCAGTTTTCCAGCCTTGTGCTTCGGCAAAGCGGCTGTACATACGGTATAAATCTCCTGCAAATAATGCTGCTTCATCCCCTCCTGCAGCACCGCGGATTTCCATGATAACGTTTTTATCATCATTCGGGTCTTTCGGTAAAAGGAGAATTTTTAATCGTTCTTCGTAGTTTTCAATTTGTTCTTCTAATTCATTGATTTCTTCTTTTACCATTTCTTTCATTTCAGCATCTAATTTTTCTTCAAGCATTGCTTTTGCATCTTTAAACTGTTGTAGGACTTCTTTATATTCACGATACACAGCAACAGTTTCTTGAATATCTGATTGTTCTTTTGAATAATCTCTTAATTTTTTTGTATCATTAATAATTTCGGGATCGCTTAAAAGCTCATTCAACTTCTCATAGCGATCTTCCACCGCTTGCAATCGATCGAACATTGCATTTCACCTCTATAGTTAAAGCTTAAGCAAATTATCGCTCCTGCTTTCCATTTTATCCATAACAGTACTATTATATTATACAGATCCCTTCATAGTAAAGAACTCATTAATTCAAAACTGCCAGATCCGTTTTGGCTCTGGCAGTTTTTTTATCTTTCTTCAATTTTTACATTAATATCGTATCTCGGTAATGCTTGAATGAGTTTTTTATGAAGTTTGGCTTCCTCTTTCATACGTTCATTTGCTGTTAAGCGATCATCCGTATGGGCTGTTACCCACATATTATTTCCATTCACCCAAACATTCGGATCATAATAATTTTTATACCGTTTTACCACATACTTCGCCTTATCTACATCCGTACCAACCGTAATTGCCGGGTCATTTTGTCTCAGATCAACCATATTAGGATTCTGATCTGTTGGGTTACTCGATATCTTCCTCATCTTATCATTTCCATCATTGGTAGTAGCACTGTCATTCAATTGGTTGGAACCACAACCCGAAAGTATAGCTATCAGAAATAGAAAACCAATTGTTTTTTTCCACATGAAAAACACCTCCATAGGAATATGTTTTCCTATGAAGGAAATGGTTATGTATTTTCAAAAACAAAAAGTCCCTATCATTGACAGGAACTATTTATTAGCAATTTGCTCGCCCGATATACTCACACCCGACGGTACTTCGTGATGGTGACGGCAACGAGCTTCATATGCTTCGGATGCCCCTACTAAAATAATGGGATCATCCGCACATGCAGGATTACCATTAATTAAGCGTTGAGTTCGACTTGCCGGAGAACCACAAACTGTACAAACAGCTTGTAATTTTGTTACCGTTTCAGCTATCGCCATTAATTTTGGCATTGGGCCAAATGGAAACCCACGGAAATCTTGATCTAGTCCGGCTAAAATAACCCGATATCCACTGTTTGCCAACGTTTGTGCAACATCCACAATTTCTTCGTCAAAAAATTGTGCTTCATCAATTGCAATGACATCGATATCCGAAGGTAGGTTCTCAAAGATATCACTAGCTTTTTCAATCGGAAGGGCAATGACAGAGGTACCGTTATGCGAAACAACTGATTCTTTACTGTATCGATTATCCAATTTCGGTTTAAAAACAGCTATTTTCTGTTTAGCAAATTGTGCACGTCGAACACGTCTAATCAACTCTTCTGATTTTCCAGAAAACATACTTCCGCAAATGACCTCAATCCAGCCAGAATGGTTCATAACATACATCTTACTCGTTCCTTTCCGATTTCAAATTGACCTTTAATTCGTATTTATAGAAATAAAAAACAGGCAAGCTTTCTTGCCTGTTTTTGATAATTATTTTATTTTTCTTTAAGACCGTATTTTTTATTGAAACGATCAACACGTCCATCAGCAGATGCGAATTTTTGACGGCCAGTGTAGAATGGATGACATTCAGAACATACCTCTACGCGAATTTCTTCTTTTACTGAACCAGTTTCAAATTCATTGCCGCATGCGCATTTAACCATTGCTTTTTTGTATCCTGGATGAATACCTGCTTTCATTCTTTTCATCTCCTTTGCCCTGAGTCATTACGAAACAGAGTTATATATTTCTATATGGTTTCCTAAGGAAAGTTTAAACAATTTTCCTACACCATTAGAATTTTTTTTACAAACACATGGATATATTATAACAAGCTATATTTTGAAATGCAACAACACAATACTTCCATTTATTCACTTTCCTACACTGTACGTCTGTTTGTTGTGTTGCCTTTCATTTCAGCTGTTAATACTTCGAAGAATTCCTCATTCGTTTTTGTTTTCTTTAATTTCCGTAAAAATCTTTCCACAAAATCTGGAGTATCTGACATAGATTTACGAATTGCCCAAAGTTTATCTAAATGTTCTTTCGGAATTAAAAGTTCTTCTTTACGCGTTCCAGATCGACGTATATCAATCGCAGGGAAAATACGTTTTTCAGATAATGAACGATCAAGATGTAATTCCATATTTCCCGTTCCTTTAAATTCCTCATAAATTACATCATCCATACGTGAGCCTGTTTCAACGAGTGCAGTTGCTAAAATCGTTAAACTTCCACCCTCTTCAATATTACGAGCTGCTCCAAAGAAACGTTTTGGTCTGTGGAAAGCTGCTGGATCGATACCACCTGATAGAGTTCGTCCACTTGGCGGGATGACTAAATTGTATGCACGAGCCAAACGGGTAATACTATCCATAAGTATAACAACATCACGTTTATGTTCTACAAGACGCATCGCTCTTTCTAATACAAGTTCAGCTACTTTTATATGATTTTCAGGAACTTCATCAAAAGTTGAGCTTACTACTTCTGCATTTACTGATCGTTCAATATCAGTAACCTCTTCAGGTCGTTCATCGATTAATAAAACGATAAGCTCAGCTTCCGGGTTATTTGTTGTTATAGAATTAGCAATTTCCTTTAAAAGCATCGTTTTTCCTGCTTTCGGAGGTGCAACGATCAAACCACGCTGTCCGAACCCAACAGGTGCAATTAAATCCATAATACGAGTAGATAGCTTATTAGGAGCCGTTTCTAATTTAATCTGTCTATCCGGATATAACGGAGTTAATGCTGGGAAATGTACTCTCTCTTTTGCCGATTCAGGATTTTCACCATTAACCGCTTCTACATGAAGCAATCCATAGTAACGTTCATTTTCTTTTGGAGGTCTTACTTTCCCAGAGACTTTATCGCCATTTCGTAAATCAAAACGACGAATTTGAGAGGCGGAAATGTAAATATCCTCTGAACTTGGGGAATAATTAATTGGTCTTAAGAAGCCAAAACCTTCAGACTGGATGATTTCAAGAACACCTTCCATAAAGAAATAGCCTTCTTGTTCTGCGCGGGCTTTTAATATCGCAAAAATTAATTCTTTTTTTGTTAATTTACTATAATAAGAAACTTTATACTCACGAGCTAATGCATATAGTTCCTTTAATGTCATATTATCAAGACTTGAAATTGATAAGCTCTCCATATCTACACCACACTTTAATTTTTTCAAAAACAAAATTTCATATCTTTATTTCATTTCATCTTAAGGGAAATCCTGTTTTATATCATGATATCGACTAAAGAAGTATTCACCTAAAAGAGATGAAGGAATGGTTGAATAAGAAGGTTTATATAAAATAAACCTGTAAGAAAATATTGAAGATTCAGAAGCTAGAGAAGTACTCTATTAATATAAATGCAAAACAATATCTATTTTAACCATATTTACAAAAAAGAATCAATACTAAGGAAGGAAATAAATTTGTACAGGTGACAAAACCTGTACAAATTTATTTTATTTTGAAGGAATTCTTTTCTTTTTAAAATAGTAATGGATCAATATTAATACAAATTGTTGATTTCCGGCTCCAATCAACTAACGGTTATATTAATAGTGATCTTTAACAAAGCTTATTTAATAACAAGATTTGGTTTCTTCTTTAAACTATGCTGCCCTTCAATGAAACGAACTGTTCCTGATTTTGCACGCATGACTACTGAATGTGTAGATCCATAGGAACCTTTAAATTGTACTCCTTTGAGTAGTTCACCATCTGTTACTCCAGTCGCAGAAAATATTGCATCGTCACCGCGTACAAGATCTTCCATTAGTAATACTTTATGAATATCATCTAAACCCATTTTTGCACAGCGCTCTACTTCGGCTTCATTTTGTGGAAGGAGTCGACCTTGCAATTCTCCTCCTAAACATTTTAGAGCTACTGCAGCAATAACTCCTTCCGGTGCTCCACCTGAACCAAATAAAATATCGACACCTGTATGATCAAAGGCCGTATTGATAGCACCAGCCACATCACCATCATTGATCAGCTTTATTCTTGCTCCAGCTTCTCGAAGCTGTGCAATAATATGCTCGTGTCTTGGTCTGTTTAAAACAGTGGCAACAACATCTTCAATATCCTTATTTTTCGCTCTTGCAACAGCTTTTAAATTATCTAAAACGGAAGCATTGATATCTATTTGTCCAACTGCTTCAGGTCCAACAGCAATTTTGTCCATGTACATATCTGGAGCATGAAGCAGGTTACCATGATCAGCAACCGCTAAAACGGAAAGCGCATTCCACCCACCTGATGCAACGATATTTGTTCCTTCAAGCGGGTCAACAGCAACGTCAACTCTCGGCCCATATCCTGTCCCTAATTTTTCACCGATATAAAGCATCGGAGCTTCGTCCATTTCTCCTTCCCCAATGACAACTGTACCTTTCATAGGGATCGTATCGAAAACATCACGCATTGCGGATGTAGCTGCTTCGTCTGCTTCATCTTTCTTTCCTCTTCCCATAAGACGGGCTGATGCCAAAGCTGCCGCCTCAGTAACACGAACTAACTCCATTGATAAGCTTCGTTCCATCACTCTTCCCCCTATATTATCAACAAAAACAGATTAGTATAACACATTTCTGTTATATTGTAGCACAATATTCGTAAATTGTGTGTACTATTTTGGAATATAGAGGGATAACATCGATTAATAGGCAAACACGTTTCGCTCAAATCAACATATTACTGTAGCATAGCCTTCCTTGTTATAAGCTTTTTTGTTGTTCCATTTCTTCTTCCGTCATCTTTTCACGCCAAATGGTTGCTCCTAATCCTTCAAGCTTCTCTACGAGATTACTATATCCGCGATCAATATGCTCTAAACCGGTTACTTCTGTCATGCCTTCTGCCATTAAACCAGCGATAACTAAAGCAGCCCCAGCTCTCAGATCACTAGCCTTAACCTTAGCCCCTTGAAGAGTTACAGGACCATTTATGATGGCAGATCTACCTTCAACTTTAATATTAGCATTCATTCGTCGAAGTTCATCAATATGTTTAAAGCGGGCTGAATAAATAGTATCCGTGACAACTGATGATCCTTCTGCTCTCGTAAGAAGTGAAGTAAAAGGCTGTTGCAAATCGGTTGGAAAGCCAGGATAGACTAGTGTTTTAACATCAACTGCTTTTAGCTTTTCGCCTTTTCCGATAAAAATTTGTTCATCTCCAACCTCGATTGGAACACCCATTTCTCTAAGCTTCGCTGTTAATGATTCTAAATGATGAGGAATGACATTATCGATAAGGACCCCTTCTCCGGCAGCAGCCCCTAGTAACATAAATGTACCTGCCTCAATACGATCAGGAATAATTGTATGTCTGCAGCCGTTGAGCGTTTCAACGCCTTCAATCCGAATGACATCTGTTCCAGCACCTTTAATCTTTGCTCCCATATTAGTTAAAAGTGTTGATACATCAATAATTTCCGGTTCTTTTGCCGCATTTTCAATTACTGTTTTTCCTTTTGCTTTAACTGCAGCAAGCATAATATTGATTGTTGCCCCTACACTAACAACGTCTAAGTATATACGGGCTCCTCGTAATTCGTCGGCACGCAAATAGATTGCACCTTGCTCATTAGTTACCTTTGCTCCTAATGCTTCAAAGCCTTTAATATGTTGATCGATCGGCCTTGGTCCTAGATGGCAGCCTCCCGGTAAGCCAATAACAGCTTTGTTAAAACGGCCAAGCATTGCTCCCATTAAATAATAGGAAGCTCGGAGTTTTTTCACCTTTCCATTTGGAAGCGGCATTGAAACCATTTTGGTCGGGTCTACTACCATATCATCACCATCAAAAGTGACTGTACCGCCTATTTCTTCGAGTAATACTTTTAAAGTAGCTACATCAGAAATATCTGGTAATCCCTCAATTGTTACAGGGGATTCAGCCAAGATAGTAGCAGGAATCAAAGCGACGGCACTATTTTTTGCACCACTAACTTTTATTGTTCCTTTTAACGGGTATCCCCCTGCAATCTTCAGTTTTTCCATTTTTGACTCCCTTCCACAACCAATGGAAATTGGTTATTTAAAACAAACTTACATTTGGTTCATTAATGACCTCTATAAATGAACAATTTACTATTCACTTATACAGGTCAACCTTTCAGCAAGGCTAAAAGGCAGAAGAAATTTCTTCTCATGAATGAACCAAAATAAACTAATATTCAAAAAACTAAACGTATATAGACTTAATCATACTCTTCGTATCACTGATAATAACAATATCATAAATGATACAATAGATTAACAATATTAGCTTTTCCAAATATTAATTTTTATAGTATAGATATGGGATTTTATCCATTTTTCTGACTTGAATTCCAATCTTGTAAAAACTGATCAATTCCCTTGTCTGTTAAAGGGTGTTTAAATAATTGATTAATTACCTTTAATGGAACAGTTGCAATATGCGCACCAGCTAAAGCAGCATCTGTTACATGTTGCGGATGACGTATCGAAGCAGCAATTATTTCTGTTTCAATTTGATGGATAGAAAAAATTTCTGCAATTGTTGAAACAAGTTCAACCCCATTATGTCCAATATCATCCAGTCTTCCTAAGAAAGGGGAGACATAGGTTGCACCCGCTCTTGCAGCCATTAATGCTTGATTCGCGTTAAAGATTAAAGTTACATTTGTTTTTATTCCCTCAGAAGCGAAAATATGTACAGCTTTTAAGCCTTCAGGAGTCATAGGAACTTTAATTGTAATATTCGGAGCAATTTTAGCTAGTTCTCTACCTTCTTTCACCATTCCTTCAGCATCTAAAGCAATTACTTCAGCGCTTACAGAACCGGAAACCAGACTAGTAATTTCCTTTAGGCGATCATGAAACGAAACGTTCTCTTTCGCTACGAGAGAAGGATTAGTCGTAACTCCAGATAAAATCCCCAATTCATATGCCTGTTTAATTTCATCAATATTAGCTGTATCAATAAAAAACTTCATTTTCTCCACCCCTAAAAATTTTAATATAGGGAAACCGCCCAAAAAAGGCGGTTTCTCAAGCTTTGCGTATTTCTAAAGATGTTAAAATATTTTTATCAGCAATTATGCTTTATTTGAGGAACCAAATTCGCGAATTTTTCCAATGACTGTTTCTTTAATTACTTCACGAGCTGGTCCAAGGTATTTACGTGGATCATATACTTCAGAATCCGCTGCAAGTACTTCACGAACTTTTTTAGCAGAAGCAATTTGGTTTTCAGTGTTTACATTGATTTTCGCAGTTCCTAAAGAAATAGCTTTTTGAATATCTTTTGTTGGAATACCAGTTCCACCATGAAGCACTAGTGGAAGTCCAGTTGCAGCACCGATTTCTTCCATTTCCTTGAAACCAAGGTTTGGTTCACCTTTGTATGGTCCGTGAACAGATCCAAGTGCTGGTGCTAGTGTATCAATACCAGTACGTTCGACTAATTCTTTACACTCATTTGGATCGGCATAAATTACACCATTGGCAACAACATCATCCTCTTGTCCACCAACTGTTCCAAGTTCAGCTTCTACAGAAACTCCTTTTGAATGAGCATATTCCACAACTTTTGAAGTAATTGCTACATTTTCTTCAAATGGATGATGGGACGCATCGATCATTACAGAAGTAAATCCTGCATCAATTGCTTCTTTACATTTTTCAAAGCTTGAACCGTGATCTAAATGAATTGCAACTGGTACAGTAATATTGTAGTCTTCCATTAATCCTTCAACCATTTTTACAACTGTTTTAAATCCACCGATATAGCGTCCTGCACCTTCAGAAACACCAAGAATTACCGGAGACTTTTCTTCTTCAGCTGCTTGAAGAATCGCTTGTGTAAACTCTAAATTATTAATGTTAAATTGACCTACTGCATAATGCTCATCTTTCGCTTTATTCAGCATTTCAGTCATTGAAACTAATGGCATGACTTGTTTCCTCCTTTGATATTCGTCAAAATGGTTTATTTCATCCTAAGTTAGGCAGGTCATTAAACCATAAAGGTTTTCTAAAGTGTCTTCTTCTATAGATTAAACAAACAATTTGACTTCATACAAGTTAAAATTTCATTTTCATCATACCAAACTAATTTTTCTTTTTCCAATGAACTTTATTGGATTTTGCAAAGATAGAATTTTGCATTTTTTCATTCTATTTTTTAACAGGCAAATGATCTTTTACCGCTTTTCTTATATCATCAATATCAAACGGTTTCGCAAAATGAGTTAATGCCCCTAAATCTTTTGCCTCTTGAATCATATCCAATTCACCGTAAGCTGTCATAATAATTACTCGAATATTAGGGTCAAGTACTTTCATTCGTTTCAAAATTTCAATACCGTCCATTCCCGGTATTTTCATATCTAGCAGCACAAGATCAGGTGCGTATTTTTTTGTAATTTCTAATGCTTGTGCTCCATTTGCTGCTTGAAATGTTTTGTACCCTTCTTTTTGCAAAACTTCATTTAATAAAATACGAATACCAAATTGATCATCCACAATTAATATTTTTTCCTCCATTAAAATCCCCCCAAATAAACCTTGTCTAAATTTTCAATATGATCGGCCTTGTATATTTAATTTGGAAAATCTGGTTAATTGAGAAAATTTTCTCTTTACTCTTATTGTATTATACTAAAAAATTAATAAAATTTTTACACTTTTATTTTGCTTTTACAAAGCTTTATGTATCATCTACATATGTGTATTCTATTAATGTTAATCATTTTCCTGCACAAATAGGATTATATGCTAGAACAAATATTTTTATTATCTCGTTTTTAAGGAGTGTTAATTTTATGAAGATGTTTTTAACCCAAGTTAATGGTTTATTTTCAAGAATTTATGAAAAAGAACAGTTTTCCATCGAAGATAGTGCAAGGTTTTTAGCTCAAGCTGCTATAGGGGAAGGAAAAATATATATTAAAGGATTTAATGAAATGGAGGCTGTTACATTAGAGGCTTTGGAAGGTGCGGAGCGATTGAAAGGTGCTTTGCGGCTTACGAAACTGGATGATGTGTCTGACACGGATCGTGTTATTCTTCTATCAAGGTTTTCCAATGATGCCGAGGCATTAGCTCTTGCTGAAAAACTTGAAATAAAAGGTGTACCTTTTATTTCCATCTGTGGTGACGTGAAAAGTGATGAAAATGATTTGTCTAAACTAGCGGAAATACATATTAATACTACTCTATTAAAGCCTATGCTTCCTACAGAAAGCGGCGAGCGAATTTGCTTCCCAACCTCTATGGCCGCATTGTTTATTTATCATTGTATTAAGCTTACTTTCGATGAAATTATCGAAGAATATAAATAAAAAATCCCATTAAGGGATTTTTTTATTTATTATTTAATGCCGCTCCAATAAATCCACGGAACAATGGTTGTGGGCGAGTTGGTCTAGAAGTGAACTCTGGATGGAATTGTGATGCAACAAACCATGGGTGATCCTTCAATTCAACCACTTCAACAAGTCTCCCATCCGGACTTGTCCCCGAGAAAACAAATCCTGCTTTCTCCATTTGTTCACGATACTCATTATTGAATTCATAACGATGACGATGACGTTCGTTAATCATTTCATTTTGATAAACTTCATATGCCTTTGTTCCTTTTTCAATTTTACAAGGATATAGTCCTAAACGAAGTGTTCCACCTAAATCTTCGATATCCTTTTGCTCTGGGAGAAGATCGATAATTGGATAATTTGTATTTGGGTCAAGCTCTGCGGAGTGAGCCCCTTCAAGCCCAAGAACATTTCGTGCAAATTCAACGGAAGCTAGCTGCATCCCTAAGCAAATACCAAGGAATGGCACTTTGTTCTCACGCGCATATTGAGTAGCATAAATTTTTCCCTCTACGCCACGATCGCCAAATCCACCAGGAACTAAGATTCCATCAACATCTTTTAATAAAGATTGAACGTTTTCCGCTGTGACATGTTCAGCATTTATCCAATCAATATCAATATCCGCATCATAAGCATATCCTGCATGTTTTAATGCTTCGACTACAGAAAGGTACGCATCTTGTAATTCTACATATTTACCAACTAAAGCTATTTTTGTTACTTTTGATAAATTCCTTACCTTTTCTACAAGCCCCACCCATTCAGTCATATCTGGTTCATGACATTGTAATTTCAAATGGTCACAAACGATTTGATCGAGGTTTTGGTCACGTAGGGCCAATGGAATTGAATATAAAGTATCTGCATCTCTGGACTCAATTACTGATTTTTCATCAATATCACAGAATAGCGCTATTTTATCCTTCATATCTTGAGAAATAGGCATTTCCGTACGAACAACAATTATATTTGGCTGAATACCAAGGCTGCGCAGTTCTTTTACACTATGTTGTGTTGGTTTTGTTTTCATTTCACCAGCCACTTTAATATATGGCACAAGTGTACAATGGATATACATAACATTATCGCGACCTACATCACCTTTAATTTGACGAATAGCCTCCAAGAAAGGTAATGACTCAATATCTCCTACCGTTCCTCCAATCTCTGTAATAACAACATCGGAATCTGTTACTTCACCTGCTCGGAACACACGACTTTTAATTTCATTTGTAATATGAGGGATAACTTGTACTGTACCTCCAAGGTATTCGCCACGTCTTTCTTTTCTTAATACCTCTGAATACACTTTGCCTGTTGTGACACTGCTATATTTCGTTACATTAATATCGATAAAACGCTCATAGTGTCCTAAATCCAAATCTGTTTCAGCACCGTCATCTGTTACAAACACTTCACCGTGCTGATATGGACTCATCGTTCCGGGATCGACGTTAATATACGGATCAAATTTCTGCGTTGTCACTTTCAATCCTCGATTTTTTAATAATCTTCCTAAAGATGCAGCAATAATTCCTTTACCAAGTGAAGAAACAACCCCACCGGTTACAAAAATGTATTTTGTCACTTTTCTTCCCCCTTCTATTTGATGTTATTGTGTCACAATATTGTATCAGTTAATCTGATAATTAAATTGATTAAGTAGGGTTAAAAAAATAAAAATGCCCCCCTTATTTACTAAGGGGAGCATTAGAATATTCATTCTTCGTCCTTTTTAAGGAGCCCAAATAAAATACTACCTTCCTAATGGAAAGAAGTCAAGAAAGATTATTTTTCCTCTTCTTCCTCTTCTGGGTCAAGATCATCTTCTTCATCTTCACCTAGGTCATAATCGTCTTCGCCAATTAATTCCTCATCATCTTCAAATACTTCATCATCATCTTCATCAAAGTCTTCGTCATCTACTTCTTCATCATCATCGATTAGATCATCTTCATCCTCAAAGTCATCTAAATCATCATAATCAAGATCTTCATCATCCAGTAGATCTTCGTCTTCCTCTTCGACAACCTTTTTCGATTTTTTCTTTTTCGTTTTAACAGGCGCTACTACTTCTTCGTCAATTTGATCATAAGGATACCATATACGTAAGCCCCATCTGTTATCACCTAGACTGATGAATCGTCCATCAATATTTAAGTCTGTGTAGAATTGGACCATTCGAGAGCGCATATCCTCCATTGGTATACCTAGGAGATTAGCAATTTCCTCAACTAACTCATTAAAAGATAATGCTTGTTTGTTTTGCTCTAAATATTGATAACCTAGCTCAATAAGTGACATTTCACGTAATTCTTCTTTTGATAATTGCTGTAAACTCAACTTTCGCACTTCCTTTCTCTATTTCAAACTCCTATATATTAGGAGCAAAAAAGGGCAGAGTTTAAAAATAATTGCAAAATACATACTTACCATTATAAACAAATTCAAAACATTTATGCTAGCTTTAAAACGCCTTTTAGAATGTTTTTTGTAAAAAAAGAATGTAACTCTTTACTTTTTTTTAGAACGTATACTTATTCCAAGATAAAAAAGAATAATAGACAAAATTAAAAAGGGAACCGCACCTAGCTGTTTCATATAAAGAAAGTATCCAAAAATAAAAAAAGCAATAATACCGATTATTTTCAGTAAGTTCTTATAATGCATTTTTTCACATCCCGTTAGGCACTGTACCACTTCTTCGTTGTTTATTCATATCTATCTAGATTTTACCTTTAATTCACATTAGCATTCAATAGCTACACAATTATTTTCGGAAAAACTCCTTAGCATTTGTATACTAAGGAGTTTTTTGATCATTTTCACTTACATATTTCTTCTATATTGACCACCGACATCATACAAAGCTTTTGTAATTTGTCCTAAGCTAGCTACTTTTACCGTCTCCATTAATTCCGCAAAGATATTTCCGCCATTCATTGCAGTATTTTTCAATTGTTTTATCGCCTGTTCAACTTTATCGCTATTTTTTTCTTTAAATTTGTTTAAGTTGCGAATTTGTGTTTCCTTTTCTTCTTTCGTAGCGCGAGCTAGTTCAATGCTGTTCATTTCTTCTTCTGTAGGCGGGTTAGGATTTAAATAGGTGTTAACACCGATGATTGGTAATTCTCCGCTATGCTTTTTCATTTCATAATACATCGACTCTTCTTGAATCTTTCCACGTTGATACTGCGTTTCCATTGCTCCTAATACACCACCGCGATCATTCAAACGATCGAATTCAGCAAGAACCGCTTCCTCAACTAAATCCGTTAACTCTTCAATAATAAATGACCCTTGTAATGGATTTTCATTTTTCGTTAATCCATGCTCTTTCGTAATGATCATTTGAATCGCCATCGCCCGCCTTACCGATTCTTCGGTAGGGGTGGTAATCGCTTCGTCATAGGCATTCGTGTGTAAAGAATTACAATTATCATGCAATGCCATTAGTGCTTGTAAAGTTGTTCGAATGTCGTTAAAGTCAATTTCCTGAGCGTGAAGTGAGCGGCCAGATGTTTGAATATGATATTTCAGTTTCTGGCTTCGTTCATTCGCTCCGTACTTATCTCTCATTACCGTCGCCCAAATCCTTCTTGCCACACGTCCAATCACGCTATATTCAGGATCAAGTCCATTAGAAAAGAAGAAAGATAGGTTAGGAGCAAAATCATTTATATCCATTCCTCGACTTAAATAATACTCAACATAGGTGAAACCATTAGCTAAAGTAAAAGCAAGCTGTGAGATAGGATTAGCTCCTGCCTCAGCAATGTGATACCCTGAAATCGAGACAGAATAATAATTACGTACTTTATGATCGATAAAGTATTGTTGAATATCCCCCATCATTCGAAGGGCAAATTCGGTTGAAAAGATACACGTATTTTGTCCTTGATCTTCTTTTAAAATATCTGCTTGAACGGTACCTCTTACAACTTGTAACGTCGATTCTTTTACGGTTGTATACTCCTCTAACGTTAAGCTTCTTCCGAGTTCTTTTTCCTTAAATTGCACTTGCTGATCAATGGCTGTGTTCATATACATGGCTAAAATAATCGGTGCAGGCCCGTTAATAGTCATCGAAACAGATGTCGATGGGTGACATAAATCAAATCCTGCATAAAGTTTCTTCATATCATCAAGTGTACAAATACTTACACCCGATTCGCCAACTTTCCCATAAATATCTGGTCGATAATCCGAATCCTCGCCATATAATGTTACTGAATCAAAAGCAGTGCTCAAACGTTTTGCCGGATCATTTTCCGATAAGTAGTGGAACCTCTTATTCGTTCGTTCTGGTGTTCCTTCACCTGCGAACTGCCGCTTCGGATCCTCGCCTTCGCGTTTAAACGGGAATACACCTGCCGTATACGGAAAAGAACCGGGAACATTTTCTTTATATACCCATTTTAGAATTTCTCCGTAATCCTCATACTTTGGTAAGGAAACTTTCGGAATATCTAGTCCTGACAAGCTTTTGGTCGTCAACTCGGTAATAATTTCTTTATCGCGAATTTTCGTTACAAACTGTTTTCCGGAGTATTTCTCCTTTAATTTCCCCCAATTATTGATGATGCTTTTTGATTCTTTTGTTAGACTTTCGTACACGTCATTTTTCAATGCTTCCAAGGAAGAAATAACATCATCATTTGTTTCCTTTTCCCGAACCGCTTGAAGTGCGCCTTCAAGTTGGAAAAGCCTTCTTGCCAATCGTACTTGCTCCTCCGCTTTCTTATGATAGTTTCGCACTGTTTCGGAGATTTCCCTTAAATAGTAACGACGGCTATTCGGAATAATCACATTCTGTTTTTCCACAAGAGCATCTTTCGAAAAAGGAACCTCCCAATTCGTAGACATTTTTTCATTAATTTTTTCTACAAGTGCGGCAAATAGCGCATTTGTACCTGGATCATTGAACTGACTTGCGATCGTTCCGTAAACGGGCATACTTTTTAAATCTTTATCAAATAGTAAATGACTTCGTTGATATTGTTTCTGGACTTGGCTTTTGGCGTCTTCAGAACCTTTCCGTTCAAATTTGTTGATCACAATTAAATCTGCAAAATCGATCATATCGATTTTTTCGAGTTGTGAAGGTGCACCAAATTCGCTCGTCATTACATACATAGCAATATCACTTATTTCAGCAATCTCTGCATCCCCTTGGCCGATACCGCTCGTTTCAACGATGATCAAATCATATCCTGCTGCTTTTACTACATTAATCGCATCTCTTATAGCAAGTGATAATTCAGTTCTTGAACCCCTTGTCGCCAAACTTCTCATATATACTCGTGAATGAAAAATTGCATTCATTCGAATTCGGTCACCTAGTAAAGCTCCACCCGTTTTTTGCTTTGTTGGATCAATCGATAGAATAGCTACCTTTTTATCCGGAATCTCATTGAGAAACCGGCGAATAAGTTCATCTGTTAAAGAGCTCTTTCCCGCTCCCCCTGTACCTGTAATACCAACAACAGGTGCCTTTTTCGCTAATAATTTTATTTCGTCAAATGCTGTTTCTACAGAGGAGGCAACTTCTTGTTTTGCACCAATTTGATTTTCCGCAAGTGTGATAAACTTAGCTACTGAACGGATATTCCCCTCTTTTAACTGATTTATCTCATCTGTTAGTTGGCTTGTAATAGTAGGATAATCACATTCTTTCAGCATGATGTTGATCATCCCTTGAAGACCAAATTTCCGCCCATCATCCGGTGAAAAAATCCATGCAATTCCATATTCATGGAGTTCCTTAATTTCACGCGGAATAATAACCCCGCCTCCACCACCATAAATACGAATATGTGAAGCGCCTTTTTCCTTTAATAAATCATACATATATTTAAAATATTCAACATGGCCACCTTGATATGATGAAATAGCAATCCCTTGAACATCTTCTTGGACAGCTGCATTGACAACTTCCTCAACCGACCGATTGTGTCCAAGATGAATGACCTCTGCCCCGCTTGCTTGCAGAATTCTTCGCATAATATTGATTGATGCGTCATGGCCATCAAATAAACTTGATGCAGTTACAAAGCGTACAGGATTTTTTGGTTTATAAATCTCAACCGTGCTCATTCTTCTCCCCCTGTTCCATACTAAATTTCAAACCCGGCAATACCCTTAAAAAGTAAGTTCGTTTGTAATTCAATATATTCTTCTTTGGAATAATTCTTTTTGAGTGCCCATCTTCTAAATCCCCACATTTGTCCTTGAACAAAAATATTATGAGCTAATAAATCGATATGTGAATCATCCATCATCAATTCACCATTTTCAATGCAACGGCGAATTAAAGTTTCAAACATGCCTACCATTTCCATTTCCTTTTTTAACACATATGGGAGCGCATCTTTCGATAATGATTTTGCCTCCTGGTACATAACCAAAACCTCATCTTGCATTTCGTTCATAATGTTAAAATAGTAGGCGATTCCAAGCTTTAAACTTTCAAGAGTGCCCTGTTCCAAATCCATCCCTTGCAGACGCTCTCGAACCTGGTCATAAATACTATCACAGACAAGATATAAAATATCTTCCTTCGTTCTGATATATTCATATAAAGTGCCGATACTAAAACCAGCCGCTTGGGCAATTTCCCTCGTTGTCGTTCGATGGAATCCTTTTTCCTTAAAAAGTGCTACCGCTCCCCGAATCATTTGGGTTCTTCGTATATTAACAAGTCGCTCATCCTTTACAGACGCATGAACAGCTCTTTTTTTACTCAGAAAACATCACCTTCTCCCGATACAGATGAAGGACCTCCCCACGTTCCTTATCTGCACATCACTATCTATTAAAAATACCCCTTTATGACTGTTTTTTCATGACGATGTTGTTATTTTGTTAGCATTCTCGAGATTACCAATCGTTGAATCTCTTGTGTACCTTCATAAATTTGTGTGATTTTTGCATCACGCATGAATCTCTCAACTGGATAATCCTTTGTATATCCATAGCCACCAAAGATTTGCACCGCTTCTGTCGTAACTTTCATTGCTGTATCACCAGCTAAAAGCTTAGACATCGCTGATTCCTTGCCGTATGGCAAACCATTTGATTCAAGCCATGCTGCTTGATAGGTCAATAGGCGAGATGCTTCAACACTTGTTGCCATATCAGCAAGTTTAAAAGAAATGCCTTGATTCGCAGCAATTGGTTTCCCAAACTGATGACGTTCTTTTGCATATGCGACAGATGCATCTAATGCTCCTTGAGCAATTCCTACCGCTTGTGCAGCTATTCCGTTACGACCGCCATCAAGAGTCATCATCGCAATTTTAAAGCCATCCCCTTCTTGACCTAGTAAATTCTCTTTTGGAACTTTACATTCCTCAAAAATAATTTCAGTTGTCGGTGAGGAGCGAATACCTAATTTTTTCTCCTTTTTCCCTACAGAAAAACCTTCAAAATCTTTCTCAATAATAAACGCGCTCGTTCCTTTATGTTTGCTAGATGGATCTGTCAATGCAAAAACAATATAAATATCCGCTACTCCGCCGTTTGTAATAAAAATTTTCGATCCATTTAAAACATAATGATCACCTTCTAAACGTGCAGTCGTGCGCATGCCACCCGCATCCGACCCTGAACCCGGCTCGGTTAATCCATAAGCGCCAATCTTTTCACCCTGTGCCATTGGTTTTAAATACTTCTGCTTTTGCTCCTCGGATCCAAATTTATAAAGTGGCCATCCAGCTAAAGAAGTATGGGCAGAAAGAGTAACTCCAGTAGATGCACAGACCCTTGATAGTTCCTCAACTGCTATGCAATAAGCTAAATAGTCGCTGCCGATTCCACCATATTCCTCGGGCCAAGGGATCCCTGTTAAACCTAACTCAGCCATTTTATCGAAGATTTCTCGATCGAAACGCTCCTCTTCATCACGTTCAGCAGCACTTGGAGCCACTTCTTTTTCCGCAAAATCGCGAACCATTTTTCTAATCATTTCATGCTCTTCTGATAAACGAAAATTCATAATTTAGTTCCTCCACTTATTGTTATAATTGTTTGCTTATTACGATTCGTTGTATTTCACTTGTTCCTTCATAGATTTCAGTAATTTTCGCATCCCGGAAATATCTTTCTACCGGGTAGTCCTTTGTGTATCCATACCCGCCAAAGATTTGAATTGCTTCTTTCGTCGTTTCTACTGCAGTTCGTGAGGCGAATAATTTAGCCATAGAAGCTTCTGTTTTGCAAGGAAGACCTAATGATCGTAGATTAGCTGATTGATAAACTAACAGTTTAGCCGCCTCTACATTTGTTGCCATATCAGCAAGTTTAAATCCAACTCCTTGTTGAGAAGCGATAGGCTTGCCAAATTGGATTCGCTCTTTCGCATATTCTATCGATTTTTCAAGAGCGGCTTCAGCAATTCCTAAGCTTTGAGCCGCAATGCCAATTCTTCCGATATCCAAATTGGCTAGTGCTATTCTCATCCCTTCTCCTTCTTTTCCAAGTAGATTTTCAACAGGAACGGCCATGTCGTCAAAAGTAAGCTGTACAGTACGAGACCCATGAAGTCCCATTTTATGTTCATCTTTTCCTATGATTAAACCGGCAGTATTTTTCTCAACGATGAAAGCCGATATGCCATCTTTTCCTGCTGTTGAATCGGTCACGGCAAAAACAATATACGTATCAGCTTCACCTCCGTTTGTAATAAATACTTTTGAACCATTGATAATATAGTGATCCCCTTTTTTAATGGCTCTTGATTTTAAATTTCCCGCATCGGACCCTGCGCTAGGCTCTGTTAAGCAAAACGCTCCCAAATATTCACCAGTTGCCAGCTTCGGAAGATACTTTTGTTTCTGTTCCTCTGTACCGAAATAAAGAATTGGATTCGTTCCTACTGATGTATGGACTGAAAGAATGACACCGATTGTTGCACTAACTCTTGATAACTCGTGAATCGCAATAATATAAGAGGTAAAGTCCATCTCAGATCCGTCATACTTTTCTGGAACGGTAATACCCATTAGCCCTAATTCCGCCATTTTTCGTAAAATAGCCCTTGGGAACTCTCCTTCTTCCATCTTTTCTATGAAAGGGGCAATTTCTGCTTCTGCAAACTCATGAACCATTTTTCTCATCATTATTTGCTCTTCGTTGAAATGTAGATTCATCATGGTCTCCCCTTAGTTCTTTCAAAAATAATTAGTTATAAATATAAAAGCCTCTTCCTGATTTCTTCCCTAGCCACCCAGCTTTTACATACTTTCTTAACAATGGGCAAGGTCGATATTTGTCATCACCAAAGCCTTCATGTAATGTTTCCATAATGTATAAACAAGTGTCCAAACCAATAAAATCAGCTAGAGTTAGTGGTCCCATCGGATGATTCATCCCGAGCTTCATTACCTCATCGATTGCTTCCTTTGTTGCAACCCCTTCATACAAGGTATAGATCGCTTCATTAATCATCGGCATGAGCACACGGTTAGAAACAAAGCCCGGAAAATCGTTTACTTCGACTGGAATTTTTGATAACGATTTTGTCATGTCCTCTACAGCCTGATATACTTCATCAGAAGTTGCTAGACCGCGAATAATCTCAACTAATTTCATAACTGGGACCGGATTCATAAAATGCATACCAATGACTTTTTCCGGACGATCGGTGGCTGCTGCAATTTCAGTTATCGGCAATGAGGATGTATTGGAAGCTAAAATCGCATGATTTGGCGCGTATTGATCCAATTCTTTAAAGATTTTACTTTTCACTTCCATATTTTCAACGGCAGCTTCAATGACAATATCAACATTTTCAGAGTCTTGTAGATTCGTAGACGGAATAAAATTTGAAAGAACTTTGTCTTTTTCTTCTTCTGTCATTCTCCCCTTAGTAACCTGCCTTGAAAAGTTTTTAGAAATGACTCCTAATCCTTTTTGAACAAATTCCTCTTTTAAATCATTTAAATAGACGATGTATCCCGCTTGTGCGCATACTTGAGCGATTCCGGATCCCATTTGCCCAGCACCGATCACCATTACTTTTTTAATATCCATTCGCGTCTTCCTCCCTAGTTTTTCTTCACTTCAATTAATACCGCGTCTCCTTGACCACCACCGGAACAGATAGCAGCTAGCCCTAATCCGCCACCACGGCGTTTAAGCTCGTAGATAAGTGTCAAAATAATTCTTGCTCCGCTCGCTCCTATCGGATGTCCCAGGGCAATCGCTCCTCCGTTAACATTCACCTTTTCAGGATCCAAATGAGCGATTTTACTACTAGCAAGTGATACTGCGGCAAAAGCTTCATTTATTTCAAATAGATCAATTTCCTCTACCGCTTTTCCTGTTTTCTTAAGTAGTTCATTAATGACTAAACCAGGTGTTTGCGGAAAATCCTTCGCTTCAACCGCAATGGCTGTATGACCTATAATTGAGGCTAACGGCTCCAAACCCATTAATTGAGCCTTTTCTTCGCTCATTAGAACCATAGCTACAGCCCCATCATTTACCCCTGGTGCATTACCTGCCGTAATTGTCCCATCTTTATCGAAAACGGGTGGTAATTTTGATAATTTTTCTAGGGATGTATCACTTCTTGGTGCCTCATCATCTTTAACAATTAGCGGAGTTCCTTTTCGTTGCGGAATCTCTATAGACACAATTTCTTCTGCAAACTTTCCTTCTTCAACTGCTTTTACAGCCCGTTCATGGCTTCGTAATGCCCATGCATCCTGTTCTTCCCTTGAAATACTAAATTCGCTGGCCGTCCGATTTCCATATGATCCCATATGAACACCTGAGAATGAACAAGTTAAACCGTCATATATCATTAAATCTTTTAAAGGAGCATCACCCATTCTTAAACCAAAACGGGCATTCGGTAGAATATATGGTGCATTGGACATCGATTCCATTCCACCAGCTACAATGATCTCTTCATCACCTAATCGAATAATTTGATCAGCTAACGTTACACTTCGCATTCCGGAAGCACATACTTTATTAATCGTTTCCGTCTTTACTTCCCATGGAATATCTGCCAATCTTGCAGCCTGCCTTGAAGGAATCTGCCCTTGCCCCCCTTGCAGAACAGAACCGAAAATTACTTCACCTACATTAGCAGGTTCAACTTTTGCTCTTTTTAAAGCCTCTTTAATTGCAATTCCACCTAATTTAGGTGCAGTTAGCGAACTTAACTTACCTCCAAGCTTGCCGAAGGGAGTTCTTGCCCCACCCACAATGACTGTCTTTGCCATTTTATCCACTCCTTCATAAGTAATTTCGAGAAATCGCTTACAAAACATTGACTGAACGCTCGCTCAACAACTTGGTTTACAAAAAGGGACTAAAAAGCCCCTTTTTGTGCCCTATTCCTACTAAATGTCTATAAAACTATATTAACTGAAAAGTTGTAAGAATTGAAACATTTTATTAAAAATTGCCAATAAATTTTATGTTCAATTTCATCGAAATAGAACATTAATTATGATGCGAGATTTTGTTCTGGCTCACCACAAACTGCCTTTTCAAGTAATTCTGCGACATCATATGTTTTGACTGTTTCTTCTACTTCCTTCGCTTTCGTACCATCAGACAGCATTGTTAAACAATACGGACATCCAGAACTAATGATAGAAGGGTTCACTGCTAAAGCTTGTTCAGTACGAGAGACATTAATGCGGTGACCCGTATCTTCCTCCATCCACATTAAACCGCCTCCAGCTCCACAGCACATCCCTTTTTCTCGGTTACGTTCCATTTCAACTAGCGTAACACCAGGAATCGCTTTTAAAATTTCCCGAGGTGGATCATACACATCATTATATCTTCCTAAATAACAGGAATCATGGAACGTAATTTTTTCATTCACTTCATATTTAGGTTTTAAGCGCCCTTCTTTAACTAGTTCATAAAGAAGTTCTGTATGATGATAAACTTCCGCTTCTAAACCAAAGTCAGGATATTCCTTTTTAAAGATGTTATATGCATGAGGGTCAATTGTGACGATCTTTTTCACTTCATTTTTCTCAAACTCGGCAATATTTTGTCCGGCTAATTCTTGGAATAAGAATTCATTTCCTAATCTTCGTGGTGTATCTCCCGAGTTTTTCTCTTTATTACCTAAAATTGCAAATTTCACACCTGCTTCGTTAAGAAGCTTCGCAAAAGATAATGCGATTTTTTGACTGCGGTTATCAAAAGACCCCATCGATCCAACCCAGAATAAATATTCGAATTCCTCGCCAGCTTTTTTCACATCTTTTACAGTTGGTACATGAACATCTTCACGGGCATCTCGCCAATTTTCACGTTCTTTCCGATTAAGTCCCCATGGATTTCCTTGACGTTCAATATTTTGCATTGCACGTTGAGCATCTGCATCCATTTTTCCTTCTGTTAATACTAGATAACGTCTAAGATCGATAATTTTATCAACATGTTCATTCATAACCGGACATTGATCTTCACAGTTACGGCATGTTGTACACGCCCAAATTTCTTCTTCGGTAATGACGTCTCCGATAAGATTTGGAGAATAATTTAAAGCAGCAGCTGATTCTTCTGCCCCTTGTCCAGCACTTGCTAATGCAATTTGATTTCCTTTTGTATTAGAAAATGCGAAAGTTGGTACCCACGGTTGTTTCGATGTTACTGCCGCACCATGATTCGTTAAATGATCCCTTAATTTAATTATTAAATCCATTGGGGATAGCATTTTTCCTGTCCCTGTTGCCGGACACATATTTGTACAACGTCCACATTCCACACAAGCATATAAATCAATCAATTGTAATTGGGAGAAGTCTTCGATCTTTCCTACACCGAATGATTCTTGGGACTCATCTTCAAAATCAATTGAATTCAGTTTTCCTGCACCATCTAAACGATTAAAGTACACATTTGCTGGTCCGGCAATTAAATGTGCATGCTTCGATTGTGGTACATAAACAAGGAATGAGAGTAGGAAAATTAAATGGATCCACCAAGCGATATAGAAAATAACGATCGATGCTGTTTCACCTATCCACCCAAATGCTTGTGCGATAAGTGATGCAATTGGCTCCGTCCACGATACTTCTTCACCGTGCCAAATTATTCCCATCCCATTTCCTATTAGCACAGATACCATTAAACCACCAATAAATAAAAGAACAAGTCCAGATTTGAAGCCTCTTTTTAAACGAACTAATTTCTCAATATAACGACGGTAAAATGCCCAAACTACTGCAACTAAGATGACGAGTGTGACAATTTCCTGGAAGAATGTAAATCCTGCATATAATGGACCTAACGGTAAGTGTGATTCAGGTGCAAGACCCTTCCAAATAAAATCAATTGCCCCAAATTGTACAAGAATAAAGCCATAGAAGAACATCACATGGATCGCGCCACTTTTCTTATCCTTCAAAAGCTTTTTCTGACCAAACACATTGACCCAAATCTTTTGTAGACGTTCTTTGACCCGATTATCGAATTCAACTTTTTTGCCTAGCTTAATATATTGAATTCTAGTCTTTACTACATAAACAAATAACGAGATTGCGTAAACGGTTACAAATAGAAAAGCAATCCAATTTACCCAAAGTAACCAAGACATATAATAAACTCTCCCCTCCAAAGAATAACTTTAGGATTTAAAACCCCTAATTTTCTGAATGTTACTTACTTACATTATATAATGAATGAGCATTCAGTCAATGACTTTATTCAAAGTTTTTTGACTTTTGCAATGTAATTTTTTCTTTTTATGTATAAGAGCGATGATATTCCCTTATTTTATTATACGCCGTGAAATTTGAATTTTTCAAAAATATTATAAATCGGCTATTTTTTATGTTTCTCTAAATTATGGAGATACTATTGAAACATTATTTTTTTGTTAGGGAGGAACTTATGCTGACATGGCTTTGGATAGTGTTTCTATTCATTCTACTTATCATCGCTTTATGTACAGCTGACTATGTTTTTGGGAAAAGAAGTTATTTACGTCATTGTAAAAAAAGAGAATATCCTAAACGAATGGGAGAAATTCATCTAATTACTAGGGGAGATGACTTATTTAATTTATTTTACTCCGACATTAAAGCAGCTAAATCAAGCATTCATATTCTTTTTTATATTGTCAAAGGCGACCAATTTAGCAAAAACTTTTTAGAATTACTGGCACAAAAGGCACTTGAAGGTGTAGAAGTTCGCTTATTAATGGATTGGATGGGAAGTTATAGTGTATCCAAAACATTAATAAAGGAATTAAAAAGTATTGGAGCGAAAGTTGAGTTTTGCAATCGGCCCCGTTTTCCTTTTTTATTTTTCACCCTTCAACAAAGAAATCACCGAAAATGTTCGGTGATTGACGGAAAAATTGGATATGTGGGTGGTTATAATATCGGCAAAGAATATATTGATAAAGATCCGGTTCTGTCTCCTTGGAGAGATTATTGCTTTCGCTATATAGGTGAAAGTGTTAAAGATATTCAGGAGGAATTTTCCATCAATTGGGAAAGAGCAACGAAACAGCCTTTATCATTACAGTATTCCCCTGAAGCAGTGAACGGAACGATGATACACAAGTTCTTTCCAACAGAAGGGAAATATTTTGAGGAAGTAATATGCGGTTTAATTGATCGCGCAAATGAAATGATCTATATTGGAACTCCTTATTTCATACCTTCACACGAAATTTTAGAAAGGCTTCTTGCTGCTTTAAAAAGAGGGGTTACGTTAAAAATCCTCGTACCTGAAAAAGCTGATCATATTTTAGTGAAAGAAGCGTCGTTTCGTTATTTTCGGAAGTTAATGTCTAACGGTGGAGAAGTGTACCAATATATGAACGGCTTTTATCATGCGAAAGTGATGATTATTGATCAGTCAATATGTCAAACCGGGACAGCTAATTTTGATCGGAGAAGCTTTTTCCTTAATCATGAATTGAATTGTTATATTTATGATCGCGACTTTATTGAAAGAATAACGAAAGTAGTTGAAAAAGATCTATTAGATTCACATCAGCTTGCCATTGAAGAACTTCATAACACTTCTTTCGGCACTAAAATAAAAGAACTGTGTGCAAATGCAATAGCAAATATTTTATAGTTTAAAAAAATCCAATTCATAGGAATTGGATTTTTTGATGTTACATTTTTTCCGGTGCCGATACGCCAATCAATGCTAATGCATTTTTTAATGTGATTTGTACGGATTTAATTAAAGCAAGGCGTGCCTTTGTTAATTCCACATTGTCTTTATCCAATACTTTTTCCGCGTTATAAAAGCTGTGGAAGGTAGATGCAAGATCATTAATATAATTTGTGATTCTGTGTGGTATCCGCTTTTCGGCTGCTTCAGCAATCACCGCTGGGAAATCACCGATTTTCTTTAATACTTCAATCTCTTTTTCCGCTTTAATTAAATCATATTTTGCATTTTTTTCTACCGTAAATCCTTGTTCTTCACCTTGGCGTAAAATACTGCAAATCCTCGCATGTGCATATTGTGCATAATAAACAGGGTTTTCATTTGATTGTGAAACCGCAAGATCTAAATCAAAATCTAAATGTGTATCCGCACTTCTCATTGCAAAGAAGTAACGAACCCCATCAAGGCCAACTTCTTCGATCAAGTCACGCATCGTTACAGCTTTCCCTGTACGTTTGCTCATTTTCATTTTTTCGCCATCTTTATATAAATGAACAAGCTGAATAATTTCTACTTCAAGATTATCCGGATTGTATCCTAAAGCTTCCATTGCTGCTTTCATCCGCGGGATATATCCGTGATGATCGGCTCCCCATACATTAATTAACTTATCAAAGCCGCGTTCAAATTTATCATTATGATAGGCAATATCTGGTGTTAAGTACGTATATGAGCCATCATTTTTAATCAACACGCGATCCTTATCATCACCAAATGCAGTCGATCTAAACCAAGTAGCCCCATCTAATTCGTACACATGGCCTCTTTCACGAAGAGTCTTTAACATGGCATCAATTTTTCCATTTTTATAAAGTGATGTTTCTGAGTACCAAACATCGAACGGAACACGAAAGTTTTCTAAGTCGGTTTTCAGTTTTTCCATTTCATAGTCCAAACCATATTGACGGAAAAATTCAAAGCGTTCTTCTTCGCTCTTTTTCGTGTACTCATCACCGAATTGTTCGGCAATCTTCTTGCCAATACCGACAATATCTTGACCATGGTACCCATCTTCAGGCATTTCCTTCTCCAATCCAAGGGCTTGATAATACCGTGCTTCAACAGAACGTGCCAAATTATTTATTTGATTACCAGCGTCGTTAATATAATATTCACGACTAACATCATAACCCGCTTTTTCGAGAATATTACATAAAGAATCGCCTACTGCCGCCCCACGAGCATGTCCTAAATGCAAATCTCCAGTTGGATTGGCAGATACGAATTCAACTTGAATTTTTTGACCTTTCCCTGCATCTGTTTGTCCGTACTGATCACCGGCTTCAATAACTGTCGGAATCAGATCTGTTAAATAACTATTATTCATGTAAAAATTTATGAATCCTGGACCGGCGATTTCAATTTTTTCAATAGAGGCTTTAGATGTATCAAAATGGGAAACAATTTCTTCTGCAATCATTCGGGGGGCTTTCTTTGCTATCCGCGCTAGTTGCATCGCCGTATTCGTTGCATAATCTCCATGTGATTTATCTTTTGGTGTTTCTAGAATAATTGCGGGAATTTGTTCTTCTTCTGCTAAACCAGCCTTTAATACGGCATTTTTAATTTCATTTTTGATATTCATTTGAATTTGTTCAACTATATTCATTTATTATGCCTCCTTATAGTTTATCGACATTTCGTATTTACCTGATGAGGAGCCCTGCATAAGAAGATCGTATGCTAGATTAATTAGTCCCTCATTCTTCGTCGTTTTTATATGTTCAATTTTTTCTGTTTTCGTTGAAAGTAAAAGTGTGCCAAATGTACTTTCATAGGAACCATTTTTTTCTACATCCATATGGAAACTTAGGCGCATTTTAATGGCGCCGCTTCGCAAAATAACCGCGTTGTTATCTGCTATCTTAACAATGGTATGTACCGTTCCTTCCTCAACCTCTTCATCGTATTTTAAAAAGAATGCATTTCCTTTTTGATAAAAATTTCCGAAAAGCATTAATTCATAGCTTTCACTTTCTGTATCCTGTTTAATAACTGTCTTTAGGTGAATTTTGACAGGTGTTTGCTGGGTCATTTCTTCTGTCAAATGATTCACATCCTTTTTCTTATGGGCTGTTTGCAATAAACATTGTTGTTTTTGGGAACATAGACCGTTACTTTCCACTACAGGAACCTGCTTTCCGCGGGGAGGAAGTCGAGCCTCCTCGGCTTGCGCCTGTGGGGTCTCGACCTTTCCTCTATATCCCGCAGGAGTCAGGTTCCTTTCGCTCCAATCCACTCTGCGTTTTCATATTTATTAAATATATATAGGCTTTCAAAGCGAAAGCCAGTCCTTTCCATTATAACCTTTTAAGTATAAAAATAAATCTCGGGAAAATCAATGGTTATACGATGAGGATCAATGCGCTAACTGCTGGTGTTAAGATCATTGCTGTTTTCAAAATTCCTTTAGGAACAAGATTTGTAAATTTTGCACCTAGGTATGCGCCAAGCATCGTTCCTATTAATACTTGAATGAGTAATGTGACATCTAGAAATCCTTCTGATGAAAAGCCGACTCCGCCCCCGATTGCTATCGGAACAATCACGAGCATGGTTGTCCCAACTGATTGGCGAAGGGAAAGTCCCAAAAATGTGAGAAGGCCTAATTGAATAAACGGTGTGGAGCCAATTCCAAACGTACCCGAAAGAATCCCTGTAACGATTCCTAATATGGCAGCTTTCATTAATAGTTTCGCATTTAGTGTCCATGCTTCACTAGCTACTTCTTTCTTTTTCATAAAAAATAAGCGAATAACTAATAAAATTGCTGAAAGAAAGAGCATTCCACCAGTTAAATAGTGCATATCATCCGTTGGAATAAATGAAGCAATCTTTGAGCCCACAAACGCTCCAACCGCTCCAAAACCACCTACTAAAAGTCCTGCCTTCACAGAAATATTTCCTTCACGATAGTGGCTAAACGCTCCTGATAGACTAGTGAATGCCATTGCCGTTAAAGAGGTAGCTAATGCGACATGAATCGGAATCTTAAATACAAGTGTAAGAATGGCTATGATAAATCCAGAACCACCTGCGCCAATAAACCCCAGTATTGCTCCTAGTACAAGCATCGTTAACACAATTGCCATTCTTGCCACTCCTATCACGTTTAAAATACTTTAAATTATCCTTATGATTACTAGAATATTATACCTTATTTCCTTTTGCGAACTAAAGCCGTTTTTGGAAAGGACTTTTTCATACATGGATGGAATAGTATTTATATAATTTCATTTAACATAGGGGGACGAAGGATTGCTATTTTTCAAATATCTTTTTATGGTAGGTGTACTATGTTTTACAATTATACGCACATTCATTCGGGATCCTGAAAAAGAAACAGAGGATTACGATCCGAAGAAACTTTTAAGCTTAAGTCGCTTCTTATCTTTAAGTTTTTTTAACTGTTCAATTGCTTGGATCATCTTTAAAGTTGATTCTTTTTTATGGTTAGCCTTTTTTTCTTTAGTTTGTCAAATTATATTAACAACATCTGAAAAAACCAAAAATGCTTGGCTGATAAAGTCAGTAATTATATGTATTTGCCTAATTTTCATTTCCATCCTCCGTGTACCTAAAGATGATGATTCTTTCATTAACTATCTAGATCATAAAGGGACATATCACTGCCCCTTACGTTATGAATGTGTAAAAATAACAACCCCCGTAAATAAAAAAGATGAAATACATACAATAGCGGAGATCATTCCTATAGATGATTCCTCATTTAATTGGTATGTTCTTTTTTCAAAAGGAGCTATTCGTTTCAAAGAAAAGGGCGGAAAAATAGACGAAATTAGAGGACTAAATATTGCAGGCTGGTGGATTATCACCGAAGAAAAAGGATCCTCGCCATGAGGATCCTTATTTCACCCATCCTAAAATCATTTCACGAATCAACTTACTTGCTGTATTAGCTGTTTGTTCTGACGAATCATAGATAGGAGCTACTTCTACTAAATCTCCACCAACGACCTTCACTTGTGAATGTGCAATTTCATGGATCGATGCAAGTAATTCTTTTGAAGTAATCCCGCCACAATCAACTGTTCCCGTTCCAGGTGCATGTGCAGGGTCTAGAACATCAATGTCAATTGTTACGTAAACTGGACGACCGGCAAGCTTCGGTAGAACTTCCTTCAATGGCTCAAGTACTTCGAACTTTGAAATATGCATTCCATTTTCTTTTGCCCATTCGAACTCCTCTTTCATTCCGGAACGAATGCCGAAAGAATATACATTTCTAGGACCAATTAATTCAGCCACTTTTCTAATCGGTGTGGAATGGGAAAGTGGCTCTCCTTCATATTCAGAACGCAAATCTGTATGTGCATCCATATGAATAATCGCGAGATCTGGATATTTTTTGTACATCGCCTTCATAACCGGCCATGAAACGAGATGTTCCCCACCCATTCCTAATGGAAATTTATTATCTTTTAAAAGACCATCAATGTATTCCTCGATAAGATCAATACTGCGTTGCGGGTTTCCGAAAGGCAATGGAATATCTCCTGCATCGAAGTATTTCACTTCTTCTAATTCACGGTCTAAATATGGGCTATACTCTTCTAAGCCAATTGAGACCTCTCTTATACGCCCTGGACCGAAGCGTGAGCCTGGTCGGTAACTTACCGTCCAATCCATTGGCATCCCATAAATGACTGCTTGGCTATCCTCATAGGTAGGATGGCTTTTTATAAATACATTGCCAGAATAAGCTTCATCAAATCGCATATGTGTACCTCCTCTTCCTTATTCAGTTAAATCTTTAACAAACTTAGGCAGTACAAATGCCGCTTTATGAAGTTCTTTCGTATAGTATTTTGTTTCAATATCATGGAAGCGATCTTCACTTACTTCAAGTGGATCATATTTTTTTGATCCAACTGTGAATGTCCACATCCCACTTGGATATGTTGGAACATTAGCGATATACAGACGAGTGATTGGGAAAATTTCTTTTACATCCTTTTGTACCTCACGAATTAAGTCAGCTTTGAACCAAGGATTATCTGTTTGAGCAACGAAAATACCGTCTTCTTTTAATGCTTTTGAGATACCTGCATAAAAGCCTTTTGTAAACAAATTAACTGCTGGTCCAACTGGTTCTGTTGAATCAACCATAATTACGTCATATTGATTTTCACTTTTTGCAATATGCATGAAACCATCATCGACTTGAACATCAACACGAGGATTTTCTAGTTCACCTGCGATTTCGGGCAAAAATTTCTTGGAATACTCAATCACTTTGCCATCAATATCTACAAGTGTTGCTTTTTTCACGCTTGGATGTTTTAATATTTCACGTATAACTCCTCCGTCACCGCCGCCTACAACAAGAACATTTTCTGGATTTGGATGAGTAAACAACGGAACATGTGCCACCATTTCATGATAGACAAACTCATCTTTTTGCGAAGTCATCACCATATCATCCAAAAGAAGCATATTGCCCCATTCAGCTGTTTCTACCATATCTAGTTTTTGAAATTCCGTTTGCTCTGTATGTAAAGTTTGCTTGATCTCCATTGTAATTCCGAAATGCTCAGTTTGTTTTTCAGTAAACCATAATCCACCCATTTCCATCTTCCTTCCTATTATAAATATTAGCGTCCTTGAATTACGTACTTCTAACTCATTTTTCCCTAAGACACTAAATACAAACATGAGAAAAAGTATAGTGAATTCTGGCAAAATTGCAAGAAAAATTTTCACTCATATATTAAAAATATTTCTACTAAAAAATTATTTTTTGCATGTTTAAAATAGGGTCTGTTTTTTCATACTGATACAATAGGCATTTTTAGAAGCTTGAGGTGAGCGTCATGGAAACAATGACAAATCCAAAAATTAAAAAATCAAAACGTTTTTTAAGGTTATCATTATTTGCCTTACTTATTGTTCTTACTATAACGATTATTTCTATAGCTGGAATTTTAATATATGCAAAAATATTAGGTCCTCCCCCTCTTTCTGTCCCGCAATCTACTCTATATTATTCAAATGATGGTACTCTTATCGGAGAAAGTAGTAACGGAGATAAAAGATACTGGGTTGATTTAGACGATGTAGCAGGAGACTTGATCCATGCGACAATATCCATTGAGGATCAAAACTTCTACTCACACCACGGATTTGATTACAAACGAATTGCAGGTGCATTTTTAGCAGATATAAAAGCGATGGAAAAGGTGCAAGGTGCTAGTACGATTTCGCAACAATATGCAAGAAACCTTTTTTTAACGCTTGATAAAACATGGAAGCGGAAAATTTCTGAAGCCTTTTATACGCTTCGACTAGAGATGAATTATGATAAAAAAGAGATTTTAGAGGGCTATTTAAACACAATAAATTATGGTAATAAAGCATATGGAATCGAAGCCGCCAGCCAATTTTATTTCGGAAAAAAAGCGAAAGATCTCAGTCTAGCAGAGTCGGCCATGTTAGCAGGAATACCAAAAGGGCCAAATATTTATTCACCTATTGGTCATTTTGATCGAGCAAAATTAAGACAAAAGATTATTCTACAATCAATGGTTCAAAATGGCTATATAACACAAAAAGAAGCTGATAAGGCAGCAAGCAAGAAGCTCAAAATTATCGGTGAACATTCCTATTCGCAAACACAGGTTGCCCCTTATTTTCAAGATACGGTGAAACATCTTTTAAAAACTAAAATTGGGCTTGACGATCGAACCATTGATTTAGGCGGTCTTCGTGTGTACACAACATTGAATACCGAACAACAAGAAATTGCCGAAAAGGTGATTGACGAAACCATTTCCGAGGATTCTAAAATCCAAGTAGGATTTACAGCTATGGACCCTAATACAGGCTTTGTATCTGCATTAGTTGGTGGGAGGAAATACGAGGCTAGTCAGTTTAATCGGGCTGTACAAGCTATTCGCCAACCAGGCTCCACCATTAAACCATTACTATACTATGCAGCTTTAGAAAAAGGATTTACGCCAACAACAATGATGAAAAGCGAACCGACTACTTTCCGTTTTGATGATGGTAGGAAGGATTATACTCCACATAATTTTAATAGTAAATACGCGAATGATGAAATTACTATGGCACAAGCACTCGCACTTTCTGATAATGTATTTGCAGTGAAAACACATTTATTTTTAGGGGAAGACGTTTTAGTACAAACAGCCAAACAATTTGGAATCGAGACAAAAATGTCTAAAGTTCCTTCTTTAGCTTTAGGAACATCCGGTGTCCGTGTCATTGATATGGTCAATGCCTATAGCCTTTTAGCAAATGGCGGTAAACAAGTGGAGCCAGTCTTTATTACGAGGGTAGAGGATTATCAAGGGAAGGTTATATATCAGTATGAACCTCCTAAGAAGCAAGTACTTGATTCAAAACTTGCCTTTATAATGGATCAAATGATGACAGGAATGTTTGATAAAAAGTTAAATGGGTATTCGAGTGTCACAGGGTCAACGATTGCTAGTCAAATAACAAGACAATATGCAGGTAAATCCGGGTCAACCGATACGGACAGCTGGATGATTGGATTCACTCCACAGCTTACTGCGGGAATATGGACGGGATATGATCAGGGGAACCAGATTACACTAAATGCAGATAAACTATATGCCAAAAACATCTGGGTGCGCTTTATGGAAAAGTCCCTTGAAGATCAGCCAATCAAAACATTTAAACAACCAAAAGGTGTAATTGCTGTACCAATCGACCCGGAAAGTGGAAAAATTGCAACCGATGACTGTCCAGTTTCTCGATTAACATATTTCATCGAGGGAACAGAGCCTACTGATTATTGTGATAAACACATTAATGAAGAAAATCTTTGGAAGCACGATAAAAGACATGAAAAAGAGAACAAAAATTGGCTTAAAAGGTTATTTAAATGGTTTTAAAGATCAAATGCGGAAGCGCCTTGGTCAGCCCCGACAAGCAAATAACCTTTCACCAATGANNTCATTGGTGAAAGGTTATTTGACCTCGAGGGGCTAGGCGCTGGAGCTGGACGTAGACTTCACCAGTAGGAAAGTTATTCACAATCGATTATTTTATAGTTTCCCAAACGTTGAAAAAACTCGGGGTGTGCGTCCCCGAGTTTTTTCGTGTCCTAGTTTGTATATGCAAACCATCAATTCTAGTTTACTTATTTTCCATGGAATCAGCAAGTAGCTGCAAATAAATTCAAACAAATGTCACGATTTATTCACATTTACTTTATTCCGCTGCCAAGCCTTTTTTTAACTCTTCACTAGACAGCTCCCACATTTTTTCATCGTGACTTTTCAAGAAGTCTGCCAATATTTTTTTAGATTTTGCATCCATATGGTCAACAATAATATGGCGCTTTAATGATTTATCTAAACGATTTACGTGCTCTGGCAATGATTTATACCCACGTCTTGCTTCTTTATTAACAGTCATTTCACAAGCTGTCACACCCGCAAAATATGGTCCTTCCTCTTTTCTGTCGATCGTCACCCAAACTAACCAATAAGGCTTAGCCCCTTCTGGAACATCCTCACGATTAGGTAAAAATTTCACCCTTTTCTCAACAGAACTTCGTGCATGCATAGCACCAATATCAACAAAGGCTTCTCCTTCATTTACATCTACAAATACCGGTGATACATTCTCTAAACTTAATGATCCGATTCCGAATCCTCGATGCCCATCGGTAGGATCGTTTTTAATAATATTGAATTCTAGCTTTTTCTTCCCTTCCATTACGAAACCTCCTGACTACATAAACATTGAAAAAATTGTTTGAAAGCTAGATAGAAAAAAGTTACTAACTTTTTGCATCAGCGGAAAAATGGTGTATTCATCTAATGGTGTTACAATAATAATTAGAAATACTAAAATACTATATTGTTCAAATTGAGTCATTTTTGCCCGTACGGTAGGGCTCACTAAGTCCTCCACAATTCTATACCCGTCTAGCGGCGGAAGTGGAATTAAATTGAAGACAAATAACATCATGTTTAGTTGGACAAAAATATTTAAAAAATCCATGATGAAGCTTGATGCATTCGTCCATGAACCTGAAGAAATTAAAAAATAGAAAACCCCATATCCGATAAATGCCAATAATAAATTACTTAACGGACCCATAATCGAAACTAAAATTCCTGCAGCTCTCGGGTTTTTAAAATGGCGCCGATTGACGGGTACAGGACGTGCCCAACCAAAACCAGCAATCAAAATAAGAATCGTTCCAAATGGGTCAAGATGCTGAATCGGATTTAATGTTAATCGACCTTGATCTTTAGCTGTTGGATCGCCAAATTTATATGCCGTATACGCATGGGCAAATTCATGCACAGTAAAAGCAATTAATAAGGTAATAACTACAAACGGAAGTTGTTCAATTGGATATTTCAAAATACCAGACAAAAAATTATTCAGTTGATCCACAAGCAAACCCCTTTTTCAATCATTCTATTCATTCTAACTATTAGTATACAACAATCCAATGATAAATTCCTTGTAGTGAAGCTCTTTTTATTAATATCCCCTTGCATGCCCTTTCATAAAGCAATACACTTTGATTGTAAATACTATTTTTCGTAAAAGGAGATGTCAATTGAATGCCATACATTACAGTAAAAATGTTAGAAGGTCGTACAGAGGAACAGAAAAAGGCTTTAGTAGAAAAGGTAACAGAAGCTGTTAGTGAAACTGCTGGTGCACCAAAGGAAAATATCGTCGTTTTTATTGAAGAAATGTCAAAAAATCATTATGCAGTAGGCGGAAAAAGATTAAGTGATAAGTAAAAAGAGCCGGGCTTGCCCGGTTCTTCTTGGATTAATATGGAGCATTATATATAAAATCACTAAAAGGCCTTAAAAATTGGTAGTTTCCTGTTCAATCGGGTCTCTTTTGTTTCTTGCGGTACCATTGGCGGTGGTGCTCCTGCTCTATCGGATCGCTTCCGTCTCTTCAGGTACCATTGGCGGTGGTGCTCCTGCTCTATCGGTTCGCTTCCGTCTCTTCAGGTACCATTGACGTTCGTGCTCCTGCTCTATCGGTTCGCTTCCGTCTCTTCAGGTACCATTGACGTTCGTGCTCCTGCTCTATCGGTTCGCTTTTGCCTCTTCCAGTACCATTAGCGTTCGTGCTCCTGCTCTATCGGTTCGCTTTTGCCTCTTGCAGTACCATTGGCGGTGGTGTTCCTGCTCTATCGGATCGCTTCCGTCTCTTCAGGTACCATAGGTGGCGGGACGCCTGCCCTATCGAATTGATCCTTCATTCTATTAATTCCTTACTTTTTAATTAAAACAAACAGCTAAGCCTATTCCTGTGGCTTAGCTATTTTTTTCAATGACTCAATATATTTATAAGCTTCATCAATTTCAGCTGCACTATAATTCTGTTTTGCTTTAACAGTTCGGATTTTTTCGATGACCTCTTGCTGAGGAAGATTATCAAAATAAAGAACCGTAGATACCAACTCTAGAAAACGAGAGTTTTGTTCGTTCATATTGACTAAACATTCATCTAAATGTGGAACCTTCGTTTCATACATACTTAAAAACTCTTTACCACTATCAGTGATTGTATAGCGATATTGAAAGTATCCACCTTTTTTTTCTTTCACTTCTTCAATAAAACCTAAATTAGTAAGTTCCTCTACCCGAAGAGTTAACTCCTCTGAATAAGGACCATAAAAGTGAAATTGAAATCTTTCTTGAAAAGGAAAATCTAACTTTTTCGATATATAGATCATCTTTTGTAACTTCTTTCGTCCAATAATCTCTCCTGAAGCTGCAAGTGCCCCCATCAATCTAACATGATCATTTAACAAAGAAACTCATCTCCCGCTTAATAAAAACTAAAAACTTATCAATCGTGATTCATCTATATACTCTCTAGTATGGAGCGAATCTTCTGCTTTGTTTCGCTATTCATCGTGTCATCATGAATAAAGTCAGCTGGATAATATAATTTATGATCCGTTCTGCGTTTTCCTGAAATTGCATCGACAATATCGGATGCCCTCGATAATTCTCGTAATTCACCATTTGACTTTAATAAATGAATAGGAAGTCTTTCCTCTTCTTCACCTGGACGATAAAAATCATATGGAAGGTCAGATGAAGAATCAACCACTAAATAATAGTTAGGATCTATTCCTGCTTCTTTAAAAAGATTTTCTAATTTACTATGTACTTTGAATTGCTTTGCTGGATCAAAGTCAACATATTTAAATAAGTTTCTATTCACAAATCTTGTACACAAATCACTTAAAATCGAATCATCTTCGTCCTGCCACATTTGAAAATAATATAATATGACATTTTCATCTAATTTTAAATAGTCTTCTAATGTCATTTCATCCTCAAAAAGGGAATAAAAATGAACCGGATGCTGTTTAAAGGAGTAATATTCATCATGTAACTGCTTTGCCCGATGCAAGATTTTCGTTAAGATTACTTCTGCACTGCGGGTGACTGGATGAAAATAAATTTGCCAGTACATTTGATAGCGACTCATAATATAATCTTCGACCGCATGCATTCCGCTATATTTAAACACTACCTGTTCTTCACGCGGTCGCATTACTCGCAATAGCCTTTCTATATCAAAATGGCCATAACTAACTCCTGTAAAATAGGCATCCCTAAGCAGGTAATCCATTCGATCGGCATCAAGTTGACTCGATATTAAACTAACGATCAATTTATTTTCATAAGTTTTAGCAATGACTTCCGCTACTTTCTTCGGAAAATCAGGACCAACTTTAGCCAATACTTTGTTCACTTCAGTATTTCCAACAATAATTTTCTGTGTAAATTCCTCATGATCAAGTTGAAAAACCTTTTCAAAGGAATGTGAAAATGGACCATGTCCTAAATCATGTAAAAGAGCCGCACATAAGGTAAGAAGACGATCCTCTCGATTCCAATCTTTTCTTCCATCAAAAACATCATCAATAATTCTTCTAATAATTTCGTAAACACCTAGGGAATGATTAAACCGACTATGTTCTGCACCGTGAAATGTAAAATAAGTGGTTCCGAGCTGACGAATTCGACGCAGACGTTGAAATTCTTTTGTAGCTACTAAATCCCATATGACCCTATCTCTTACATGGACGTAGCGGTGAACAGGATCTTTAAAAACCTTTTCCTCGCTTAACTTCTGTTTAGAATATTCCATGTCTAACCCTCTTCCCAGACTATCTTTTTTATATTATAGCGTTCTTTTTTTGAATATGAAAGACGTTGAATATTGCTCTTATTTTACAAACCCAACATGCTAATTTGAGAAACTATTATATTTTTTACAATATTGGTATAAAAGAGGTCCGTTTTGTCCATCCTTTGAATATTGGGGAAAGTTAATTATGAATATGGGAGTTGAGAAGTATGAAAGAGCGCCAAGATGCTTGGACAGAAGAAAATGATTTACAATTAGCAGAAACTGTTTTGCGACATGTACGTGAAGGAAGTACCCAGTTAAACGCATTTGAAGAAGTGGGAGACAAATTAAATCGAACATCTGCAGCATGTGGTTTTCGTTGGAATGCCGTTGTTCGACATGATTATGAACAAGCTTTGCAACTTGCAAAAAAACAACGTAAACAAAGACAGCGTTTACTTGGGAAAGATCAGGGTGGTAAGAAAAAACTACTCTATCAACCACCTACGCCATCCTTTGAGGAAGTGGAAGGTACACCTTTAGAAACTATTAATCAAGAATTTGCTGAAGAGATGGATGCTGTTAAAACACCAAGTGCAACGAATTCCGCGCCGATTAGTAACAACAATGGTGAATTAAATCTTCAAAAAGTAATTAGTTATTTACAGTACCTAAATAGCACCCAGTTCCAATCAACCATTTTAAAAAGTGAGAATGCAAGATTAAAACGCGAAAACTCAGAATTAAAGCAACAAAACGAAGAACTTCAAAAACGAATTCGTGATTTAGAAAAGAACTCTGTTACAATGCAAGAAGATTATGAAACGATGATGAAAATCATGAACAGGGCGAGAAAGCTTGTCCTATTCGAAGAAGACGAACCTTCCACTTCAACATTTAAAATGGACAGAAACGGAAACTTGGAGAAACTGGCGGAATGAAATAGAAAAGCACAACTTTTCCTAATGAGAAGTTGTGCTTTTTATATACTATCGGTTAACCAACCTTTTTCATTTGTTGAAGCTGATACATTTGATAATATTTTCCTTTTAGCTCCATTAATTCTTCATGATTGCCTTTTTCCACTATTTCTCCTTTATCTAAAACAAGAACTTGATCTGCATTACGGATTGTTGATAAACGATGGGCAATAATAAAGGTCGTTCTGCCTTTTTTCAACACATCCATTGCCTTTTGAATAATTGCCTCCGTTTCCGTGTCAATATTAGAAGTCGCTTCATCCAATATGAGAATCGCTGGATTAAAGGCGAGTGCGCGTGCAAATGAGATCAACTGTCTTTGCCCGGATGAAAGGGTGCTTCCCTTTTCAACAACGGGTTCATCGATTCCATTTTCCAAGTTTTTCAACACTTTATCCGCCCCAACATCCTTCAGCGCCTTTTCTACTACTTCACGTGATATGTGTGGATCACCAAGACTGACATTCGAAGCAATCGTTCCAGTAAACAAATATGGATCCTGTAGAACGATGGCCATGTGCTCTCTTAAACTTTGAGTAGACATATCTTTTATATTGACACCATCAATCCTTATTTCCCCTCTTGTGCAATCATAGAATCGGAATAATAGGTTCATAATTGAGCTTTTGCCTGAACCGGTATGCCCCACTAATGCAACCGTTTCACCACACTTTGCATCGAAAGTAATGTCTTTTAACACATCGTTATTTTCTTTGTAGCCAAAGTGCACATGATCAAAAGTCACATTCCCTTGATAGCGTGGAATTCTTTGATCATTTACTGCTGTACCCTTTTCATCAAGCAATTCGAAAACCCGTTCACCGGCGACCAATGCTTGCTCCAATTTCGCCAATTGATTCACAACTCCTGTAACCGGCTGGAACAAGCGATTAATATAATCAACGAAAGCATACAAAACACCAAGTGTAACAAATGAACCAACTCCAATGGAACCTCCTCCAAAGTACCAAATGAACGCGACAAATGTAATATTCCTTAACACGCCAACAAGATTATGTGAAGTAAGGGCATCTAGACTAAGCATCTTATTTTGATACTGAAAATGTGTCTGATTAAGCACCTCAAATTCTTCTTTCATTTTCTCTTCACGGCGGAATGCTTGGATAATATTCATCCCTTGAATAGATTCATTGATCGTTGCATTAATTTCGCTTACTTTCGAACGAATAACATGATTATATTTCGATGCATATTTACGATAGATAATGATCCAAAGATAAAGCAATGGCAACAACAATAAACAAATCGCTGCTAATTTTACATTTAAAATAAATAATGCGATGTAAATTCCGGTAATATATATCGTACTCGTAAAAAACGTCGCTAAAACCGTTACATAAAGCTCTCGAATCGCTTCGGTATCATTTGTAATACGCGAAACAACTTTTCCAGCGGGTAAATTATCAAAATAGCGAATCGGTAGACGTTGAATATGCCCAAAAATATCGGTTCGCATTTTTTGAATAATTCGGTTCGCTGCCTTTTGCAAATAATAATGCTGTCCATACTGGAATAACGAAGCACTTAGTAATAAACCGAAATAGAAAAGAATGAGTCGAACGATTCTTGGTATCTCAGGATTGTAAAACTTTAATAGCTGAGGAGACGATATTTTCTGTACACTTATTTTTTGTGTATCATCACCCTTTTTAATCGTGACTACTCCATTTCGATACGTTCGTTCCCCATCAAATTGAATGGCATCATCGGTAAAATAAAAACCTTTCCCAACTTGTAGAATTCGAACCTCTTTCCCTTTTGTTTCGCCTTTTTTAAAATATTTCTCCCGTTTATAATACTTTCCATTATATAGAATAGCATCTTTCCCCTTTCCCGTTTCAAACCAAGGGGACTCGATTCCTAAAACATGTGAGTCAATCATTTTTTTTGCGATAAATGGGCCTGTAAGTTCCGCACCTACAGAAAAGGTAAGCATGAGGAGAGCAATGATAATGAATTTTTTATACGTCATCGCATATTGTACTAATCTCTTTCCTACCTTCATAAAACCATCTCCTTGCTTTCCGAAGACTCTAACTGTTGGCGCTCGTATTGTTCAAGATACCAACCTTCTTCTTTGACTAATTTATTATGTGTTCCCTCTTGAATGATTTCTCCATCATCTAAAACGAGAATCCAATCGGCATGCTCTACTGCTGAAAGACGATGAGTGGTAATAATCGTTGTTTTCCCACTTCGCTCCTTTTGAATATTTTCAATAATATTTGTTTCCGTTTTTGCATCAACAGCTGATAAGGAATCATCCAAAATTAAGATCTCCGGATTTTTAATTAGTGCCCGCGCAATCGAAATTCGTTGCTTTTGTCCTCCAGAAAGGGCGACACCTTTTTCACCTACTAACGTTTCTAACCCTTCCGGCAAAAGCTCTAAATCTTTACGAAAATAAGCTAAGTCAATGGCTTCTTGAATTTCCTTGTCACCGGCTTCTGGATGACCAAATAATATATTTTCTTTAATTGTCCGTGAGAAAAGAACATGATCTTGCGGGACATAGCCGATCCAATCGCGTACTTGCTCCTTCGTTTGTTGGCTAATTTCAACTCCTGAAAAGGAAAACTTGCCATCCCCTTCTTTGTATTCTCTAAGAAGCTGCTTAATAAGCGTCGTTTTTCCACTTCCCGTTTTCCCGACAATACCTAGTGTCTTTCCACGGCTTAGATCTAAATGAATATTTTTTAAATTTTTCACTGTAGAGGTTGGATATTGGAAATCATAATGGTTAAATTCAATCGAGTTTGGTCGATCCACCTTAATTGGATTTTCAGGATTTGTCACATCTTCTTTGGTACTTAATGTTTCCTCCACTCGATCTAAAGAAGCACTACCTCTTTGCATTAAGTTCATCAATTCGCCGATTGCAAACATTGGCCAAATGAGCATTCCTAAATAGACATTAAAAGACACAAGGTCCCCAAGTGTAATTGCTTGATGAAACACAAGATAAGCTCCATAACCTAAACCAATTAAATAACTCATTCCAGTTAACACTTTAATCGTTGGATCAAATAAAGAATCTATTTTTGCTACTTTCATATTTTTTGAATAAACATCTTCTGTCATTTGGTGGAATCGGTTTTCATCAGCCCGTTCTTGAACGTAAGCACGAATCACTCTTACACCGGCGACTGATTCTAATACTTTATCATTTAAATCACCGAACGAATCTTGCGCTTCGATAAAGCGTTCATGAATTTTCTTTCCATAAATGGTCATTAACACAGCCATTATTGGTAGCGGCAAAATGGCCGCTAGTGTGAGCTTCCAGCTAATTAGTACACTCATCGTAAATAAGATCGTGAGCATAAAGACAGTGGAATCGATTAATGTTAAAATGCCGAATCCCGCCGTGATCGAAACAGCCTTCAAATCGTTCGTTGCACGAGCCATTAAATCACCAGTTCGATTTCTTTCATAAAACGCAGGAGTCATCCTAAAAAAATGGCCCATTAAACGTGAACGCAATTTTCTTTCTACCAGGTATGCCCCGCCAAACAACTGGTACATCCACACATAAGTAATACCGTAAGACACGACGGTAATCAGGAATAAATAAAATAAATAACGAAGGATCCCGCTCCAAGTTAAATTTCCTAGATGGATATTATCAATCGCCATCCCAACTAGCTTCGGTGGGATTACATCTAATATTCCAACGATAATTAATAAAAGTACTGCAATTACATACCGCTTCCACTGTTCTTTGAAGAACCAGCGAAGCTTCCATAAAACACGAAACATCCCATCACCATCCCATTTGTTCGAAATAAAAATAGGCAGCTGCACTAAGCAGCTGCCCACTATATACTACAGCACGTAAAAACACTGTAGAAAGACAACAAAAAAGCACAGAAAACGATACGCCTCCTGTGCTTATTACTATCAAAAATAATAAACGTCCCGTTCAATAAATCCTATGCAGCGGGCAGGTTGCGTCATGTATGAAATTAGTTAATTCTTTGTTGAGTAAATCCATATATATCATCATCACAATTCCTCCCTTGCTTTCGAATTTATTTGGTAATACTTTGTTAGATTACCATCATTTAAATTGTGTGTCAATTGCTAATAATTTTAATTTGCTTTATTTAATTATTTAGTGAAGTCGAGAATTCATATCATACAAGACCTATTTAAATTTTCGATCAATTCCCTTAGTGATTTTCTAACTTATCTAATTCTTTTCGAACTAATTCAATATAGTCTTCCCTTTTATATAATTTAAACACAAGTAACGCTTTATTATATGCTTTTCTTGCTAATATTATCCGTCCCTTCAACCTAAGAACTAATCCTTTTTGAAAGTAAAGATCTCCAAGTGCATACATTAAATCAAATTTAAAACATGCGCTAATTCCCCGTTCGCAAATTTTAATAGCTTTTTCGTAGTTTTGAGTTAACCGAAGAATCCTAGAATAATTATAACAAGTTCTAATATACAGTTTTTCCATGCCCCTTTCGTGATAATTCGTTAACTTTTCATAGATATTTTGATATATTATTTCCGCCTTACTGTACATTTTACTATCCATCAATATATTAGCCTTACTAATCATAATTTCTAACTTTGTTCGACTAAAAAATTCAGAGTCGTCCTCCAACTCAATTGCGTAATCAATATTTTTTATTGAATCACTTATATTTCCTTCGTTGTAAAAGACTACGATACCCTTATGCCAATAGTAAAATTGAGTTAACGGTTTATTTTTAAAGAAATTTGTTTTTTCATTTTCAAGAATTTCCTCTATCAATTTATACTCTCGTCTAGCTACGGCCTCACGAACTTGTTCTAACATTTCTTGTATGTACAGTTCTTTTTCGTCAGTTTTCAATAAAAAAGATAAGTCTACACCTAATCTCCTAGCAAGTTCATCAAGGACATATGCGGAAGGAGAAGTTTGTCCTTTTTCTATATTACTTAAATATGATTGTGTGCAAATGCCGTTACTTAAAATTGCTTGTGTGAGATTTTGCTCTTTTCTTAAAAATTTTATTTTTTCACCAAGCAATCGTAATGTCTTCTCCACTATCCTTCCTCCTAATACGTAAGAATCACAAAATATCACTATATTTATATTTTATCATAAAAAACCTTATTTATTATCCATAAATGTGGGGTTTTATATCTTAATTGACTTAAATAGGAAATAAGTGAGTATTTTTAAAATGGTATTTTTATATGGAAGAGTTAGGGGGGAAATAATGAAAAAGTTTAATAGACTCATTGTTTTATGTGTATTGGTCACAGGAGTTATTTTTATAGGTAATAAAAATGATTCTACTAATCATAATTCATTTCAGCAGAATGTTTTATCCATTTCAATTAAAAAAAACGGGGATGATACAGGATCTTTACACTAAATTTTAGATAGTGAAATTTGAATATGTTATTACCATTACGTTGATTCATAAGGGGGTGTCTTGAATGAAATAACCTAAATATTCCATTTTATCATTAAATTTGTAATAAAAGGGGAAACAGGCCACAAAATTAAAGAATTATAGTAAGTGAAAGTTAATTAGCATCTTATACAAAAAATAACTAGATGTATTAAATGGGGGGAAACGAATTGAAAAGTTCTTTTAAAAACTCTATTTTTGCGATATTTACTTTAATCCTTGTTATTAGTTTAAGTTTTTCCACTCAAAGCTTTGCTAATACTGATGTTTCTGAAAATGATGAAGATAAAGGAGAAACATCTGAATTTTATTTAAAAATTCGAGGGGAATTACAGAAATATCTTCGTGAACTTGAGGATGAAATTATTACCGAAGAAGAATTTGAACAAAAAGTCAAAGAAAATATCACTCCTCAATTACAAACTGAGAAAGATGAAGACATGCTAATTGAAAGTGAAAGTAAAAGCAAAGAAATCCAGCCTCTAGGTCTTGATAAATTTTATGATTTCGGAGCCTTTGGCTATAAAGCTACTGAAATTGCTTTGTTCGCTAAACATCCAATTAAAGCAAGTAAAGCTAAAAAACTAGCTGAACAGGCATTAGACAGTGCTAAATATCGTTATAAGGATTACACTCTTTGGCAAGGAAACTGAGATGCCTATAGACACGCCTTTTGGTCGGCCTTGATGACAGTGCATATTGACAGAGATTTTGCTTATGAAGCTGGCTATGCACATGAAGGTTATAAGCCTGGAGCATCTATTAAAAGCCTGGATGTAAAAATGGATATATCGAATAATTACTCTGGGAGAAAAGATGGCACATACGGAGAAGGAAAAAAATATAGCGATAAACAACTAGCTGAATATATACTAGATACAGTGTCAGCAGGAAAAAAAGTTAGAATACGGACATATACATCTGGAAAAGCCGATGATTATTTGGACGGAGTTCCTACTAAATATACGGGGAAATATGTCCCTACTACAGATGGTGGGAGAGTCCATTAGGCTTAGACTTATCTAATGGAGGAACGATATGAAAAAAGTTTTAGCGTCTATGTTTTTGCTGATTGCAAGCATCGTATATTTGATTTGGAGAATAACTAAAAATACAATTTTCCTTTCTGATGTTTCATTGGAAGCCAAAAACCCTGTAAGTTTCCATTGGTTGTATCTTCAAATTGATACTAATTTAATTCAACATAGCGAAAAATCCTTGTACACTATATCTCTTGTTCCAATGTACTTAATGATAATAATTGCTATAGTTCTAGTGGCTATCTTTATCAAAAAGCGGAGATAAAAACTTTTAACAATGCAGACCTTTTCTAGAGTCGTTATGGGATATTTTTTGATTCAAAAAACAAACAGGGCTTTTGTTTGAAAAGCCCTCTCAGCTAAAACTTTTGTTTCCGTTTTAAAAAGTCTATTTTTTGTTCGAGAAAAGATACACTTTTTCAACCTCACTAAAAGTTTCACAAGAAATTTTTTTCTTTATTTTAACAATGCACATTTACACATTTAAAATAAACACTTTTATCCAATATTAAACAAACCTCTCATTTCTTTCGACAATCCGCTTGTAATAATCCTCATACCACACAAGCTCGTCCCCTCTTAAAGGTTCAGCAAATATTTCACCACTCATATTTTTAAGTGTGTTAAGAAAACGGAGCATAACATCTTGTACCGTCATTTGCGTTTTTAATAGTTCTGATAGTGATGCCATTACTTCTGGTTGAATCGTAGGGTAGACCCATTTCGTTTCTATCCCTTTTCTAGCTTTTTCATAAAACTGCTGAACTAGTTTTGCGCGTTCTTGTCCATTTCCCGAAACACAAAGATAGATTTGAACAGCTACTCCTTTTCGAATACGGCGTTGAGAAATACCAGCAAATTTTTTCCCATTTATGCTTAAATCATAGCTGCCTGGACAATAGGAACCGACAATTTCTCTCGCTTCAATGCTTGCATCATAGTCTGAAAACATATGCTTGATTAATGCCCACATTGCCTCATAGCCTTTATTAATATCGATTCCCTTTTCAGTATCCGGAATAATGAGGGATAGATTAAGCACTCCTTCATCCAAAACAACTGCTAATCCTCCAGAATTGCGCACAATATAACGGTAGCCTTGTTCCTCTACATAGGCTAATCCATCCTCTAAAAAAGGAAGTCTCGTATCTTGAATTCCTAAAACGATTGTTTGATGATGGACCCACGCCCTCGCTGTTGGAGCTGAATATCCAGAACCAACGGAAGTACAGAGAGTATCATCCATTGCAAATGACTGCAAAGCCTCAAACTGGGGACCTAAGCTGGATTGATCAATAATCCGCCATCTATCTTGTTTTAATAATGTTAATGCCTGCTCCATTCTCCTTCTCCTTCATTCAATGCTTTAATCTACCTTCATTTTACAATACTTGGGCAGCAGTAATAAGGGCAAGCTTATAAACATCCTCTGCATTGCACCCTCTTGAAAGGTCATTAACCGGAGCATTTAATCCTTGTAATATTGGACCAACTGCTTCAAATCCACCTAAACGTTGAGCAATTTTGTAACCAATATTACCCGCTTCAAGACTTGGGAAGATGAAAACATTCGCATCTCCTTTAATAACCGAATCTGGAGCTTTTTTCTGTGCTACTGATGGAACAAAGGCTGCATCAAATTGAAATTCTCCGTCCAGCACAAGGTTTGGTTCACGTTCTTTCGCAATCTGTACCGCTTCCGTTACTTTTTCTGTTTCTGGTGATTTAGCTGATCCTTTCGTAGAGAAGCTTAGCATCGCTACTTTTGGTTCAATATTAAACATTTTTGCCGTTTTTGCACTTTCAATAGCAATTTCAGCTAAATCTTGATTGTCAGGTGCTATATTAATCGCACAATCAGCAAAAACGTATTTTTCATCATCCCGAACCATAATGAAAACACCTGAAGTTTTTTGAACTCCTTCCTTCGTCTTAATAATTTGTAAGGCAGGTCGCACCGTATCTGCAGTTGAATGTGCGGCACCACTAACTAATCCATCTGCTTTTTTCATATAGACAAGCATCGTTCCAAAGTAATTTTCATCTAATAATATTTTACGTGCGTCTTCCTCTGTCGCCTTCCCTTTTCTTCGTTCAACAAAGGAACGGACCATTTCATCCATTTCTGAATATGTATTTGGATTGAGAATTTCCACTCCATCTAGGGAAATATTTCGCTTATCCGCTTCTGCATTTATTTCATTTTCATCCCCTAGCAAAATGGGGTTGATGATTTTTTCATTTGCCAATCGGCCGGCGGCAGTTAGAATTCTTTCATCCATACCTTCAGGGAAAACGATAGACAAACCCTTTCCTTGTAATTTTCCTTTTAAGTCCGTGAACAAATCACTCATGATAACTCCTCCTATACATTTTTTATTAGCATAACCAAATGTATCATATTTTTTGAAAGCAAAAAAATTCCTTGTCTCACTTCACAAAATAGTAAATCGTTCTTGACGGATTTTCAACAATTGAGGTTGAAAATAAGTGATTTGGAAAAACTATGCTATAGTAATGGTGGAGATAAGAAAAGTGGAAGTGCCTTGCGGGGCGCTGAAGCTGAACATATAAATTAAAATAGGAGTGATCTAGATGAGTGAAGCAGCTCAAACTTTAGATGGTTGGTATTCCTTACATGATTTAAGAGCGATGAACTGGACAGCTTGGAAAGAACTTTCTAGTGATGAAAGACAAGCAGCAATCCAAGAATTTCACCAATTTCTTAATAAATTGAATGAAACTCAAGAGAAAAAAGAAGGAAGTCATGCATTATATACAATTGTTGGGCAAAAGGCAGATTTCATCCTATGGATGCTTCGTCCAACAATGGAAGAGCTAAACGACTTAGAAAATGAATTTAATAAACTTGCAATTGCAGAATATACAATCCCTACATATTCATATGTATCAGTTGTAGAGCTAAGTAATTATGTCGGTGGCGGGAATTCTGATGAAAACCCTTATGAAAATCCATATGTAAAGTCTAGACTGTATCCGATACTCCCTAAATCTAAATATATTTGCTTCTATCCAATGGACAAACGTAGAGAAGGAAATGATAATTGGTATATGTTATCTATGGATGAACGCCGAGAATTAATGAGAAGTCACGGAATGATCGGACGCAAATATGCAGGAAAAGTAAAACAGATTATTACTGGATCAGTTGGTTTAGATGATTACGAATGGGGTGTCACTCTATTCTCAGATGACATGCTTCAATTTAAAAAGCTTGTCTATGAAATGCGCTTTGATGAAGTAAGTGCACGTTATGGTGAATTCGGCTCCTTCTTTGTCGGAAATCTTTTAGAAGATGATAAAATTGCAAAGTTTCTACATGTAAATTAATTCAATTTATGACCCTGTGGCGAAAAGCTATAGGGTCTTTTATTTTAAATATTAGAAAAGCCTACACATTCCCTGCATATCTTTCCTCCCTCTTACATACATATGAAATGTAAAAGCCTAATCTTTAATCATTCATCATACACTTTATGAAAGTATTGGCAAAGTGAGGTGAAGGATAGGCAGTTTATGCCTTTAATAGAGGATTTCCTATTTTCTTGCTACTTGTTTCAAGCATTTATTAGCATATTTTAAGGAGGGAGAAGATTGTCTAAATCAAATTATAATCCACCTTACGGGTATCAAGCCCCACAAGGTGGTGCAGGTTCACAAGGTTTTTATGGAGGATACCCGCCACAATACGGAGCGCAGCAACAAGTTCCGCCTGCCGTTCCTTTTTCACCGCCTCAAGGCGGAGGATCAAATGCAACAGGACCAAATGTTCCTGGAATGTTACCGCCTGAACAATCTTATATTGAAAACATTCTACGCCTGAACAAAGGAAAACTGGTTACACTCCATGCCACATTTGAAAACAATCGGGAATGGAATGCGAAAATATTTAAAGGCATCATTGAAGCAGCAGGTCGGGATCATGTCATTTTAAGTGACCCACAAACTGGCGAACGTAATTTAATTCCTATGGTTTATGTTGATTACATTACATTTAGCGAAGAAATTGATTACGAATATCCATTTGGAGCCGCACCAAATTTATCTACTTATTCTCCAAGATGATTAAGAAAAGCGGAAGCGCCTTGCTCATCGACGTAAAAACTGGAAGGACTTTGACTTATCGTAGGGAAAAGTCCTGAAGTTTTCTAGTCGATAGGCGCTGGAGCTAGACAAAGCAGATATTTATTAGGAACATTAACCTAAAAAAATTTATGCTTTCTTACCTTCAAAACCGAAAAGGGATCCTTCGATTTGAAGGACCCCTATTACATTTTATTTTATAGATGTTTTACAGCTGCAACAACTACGAGAATCCAAGCAGCTAAGAACGCTACTCCTCCTATTGGAGTAATCGCACCTAATATACCAATTTTCGTCACGCTTAATACATATAAACTACCTGAAAATAAAATAATACCGATAAACATTAACCAACCTGACCAAGTCATTAATGATGATCCTTGAATATACCCTGCAAGTATTCCAATCGCAAGTATTCCTAATGCGTGGAACATTTGATAAGTAACACCGGTCTTCCAAATATCTAAGTATTTCGGTTCTAATTTATCTTCCAAACCATGTGCACCAAAGGCACCGAGCGCAACTGCTAAGAACGCATTGATTGCCCCTATAATGATAAAAGCTTTCAAAAAAATACACTCCTTCTTTTGTCCATCCCTTTATATTTTCAAACTATCTCCTTCATTTTAAGAAAAACCCGTCTAGAAATCAAAAATTGACTCTCCGTTTGCGCCATCATCCGTTTTTAAAGGCTCTGCTTTTCCTACTGACATCATTGGTTTACTTTGGGATACTGAATGTTCTGCTTCAACTTTTTTCGGGATTTCATATGAAGTTGATAAGCTTTGCCCTTCCGCTAAGATTAATTCACAAAGGGTTTTTACTGAATAAATATGATTTTTTAACACACTATCCTGTTCTGCTTTCTTCGCATAGTTTATTTCTTGTTCGATTTTATTTAATAGCGAATGAATTGATATACTCATTACTTCATCTCCTAGTCGCTTCAATTTCTGCATACCTCGATTCTATCATATTTATTTCAAATCTAATATTTAGTTAGTCTTCACATTTCGACATGTTTCACGTGAAACATGTTAAATTTTGTCATCTTCTGTTCTAACAATATAAATGTTTAACGATTAAAATAGCGGATATATAAATACTAGATTCGAGGTGTAAGTTACCTCTCAAATACAAGGAGGAGATTTTTCAATGTACAAAGTAAACGTAGTTGAAAATGGCCTAGAAGCATCAAATCTAATTAGTGAGTTACAAAACGAAGGATACTTAAAAAGTGAAATTTATATATTTGCACACGGAAAAGAAAGATCAAAAGATATAACAGAAGCAACTGAAACAGGAAAAGTCGGTATTGAAGAACAAGGGGTACTTAATACATTAGGCAATGTTTTCAAAAAGAGAGGAGACGAATTAAGAACAAAGATGGCATCGCTAGGACTATCAGACCACCAAGCAGCGGAATATGAGAAGGAACTCGATCAAGGAAGACTTGTGGTGATTGCTTCAAGAGAAGCACCAAATGAATATCTAACAGAAAATCCATTAAACTAATATTTATAAATAGGGAATACTAGCCTCACTTTTCCAGTGAGGCTATACTTTATTCATCCAATAAATGAATAATATATTTTCTTTGCCTTTACCGGATCATTCGTACCGTGAATTAATGCACGACCATCTTTAAACATGATCATTCGTACATCATCTTTATGGACAGAAACTAAATAAGGGTTTTGTTTAACTTGATATCCCGCTAGTTCCCATCGTGAACAAAGCTGTCCTATTGATGGAGAAAAAGTTTGTGAAGGTCGAATTTGTACGGTATTTCTCCCACAAAGTAGCGCTGTTTTTGTTTGTGCCTCATATGATAGAAATGGATAGGTTCTTTCCTCGCCACAAGTTGTACATGCTTTGTTTTTTATCGCATCATTTGATTTTACCGATAAGTGTTGATTTTCCCAAAGGTCGAATGTTATATACGTTTTACGAATAGCATCCATTTTTCCGCTTAAAATTTTTAATGCTTCAGCGACTTGATAAGCCGTCACCATTTGAACAGTAGGAGCGATAATCCCCACAGTATCACATGTCTGTCCTTGCATTGGGATATTTTTCAGCAAGCACTGTAAACAAGGTGTTTGATTAGGGATAATGGTATAAGTCGAACCAAAGCTTCCTACACATGAGCCGAATAGAAATGGAACCGTAAATTTATGTGCGATATCATTTAAAATAAATCTTATGTCAAAATTATCCGTACCATCAATGATTAAATCTATTTTTGGAGCAAAGTTCTCTAACGTTTGGACATCTGCTTCTCCCACAATTGCTTCTATATTAACTTCCCGATTAATATCAGCTAATCTCTTTTTTGCCGCAATCACTTTTGGGAGCTTTTCTTTCGCATCTCTTTCGGAAAATAGTTGTTGTCGTTGTAGATTACTAGTTTCTACGTAGTCACGGTCAATTAAAGTTAATTTCCCTACCCCCGCTCTTGTCAGCATTTCTGAAACGCTTGAGCCTAAGGCACCTACTCCTACCACTAACACATGCTTTTCGCCAATACTTTGCTGACCTTGTTTACCGATCGGTGAGAACAAGATTTGTCTAGAATATCGATCATTCATATTTCACCCTCCACTTACCGGCGGAATAAGTGCGATAATATCCCCTTCATAAACCATTGTTTCATCATGGCAAAACTCTTCATTAACTGCTGTCATGATAGAATCCAAATTGTTCAGCGAATGGTTGATTTGTAAGTATTCCTTTAATTCTTTAACTGTCCCTTTAAACGAATTAATTTCAATTTCACCCGTGCCGATTTGTTCTCGCAAATGTGCAAAAAGCATAACCTTAACCATCCAAATCTTCCTCCCCCGGTTTTCCTTCGAGATATTCTTTTGTCCCTAACTGATCCCCTATCCACTTCTCGCCATCTTCCCAATGTTCCTTTTTCCAAATCGGAACGATTTCTTTAATCCGTTCAATCGCATACCGATTTGCTTCGTAGCTTTCTGCACGATGGGGAGTAGAAGTAGCAATTACAACAGCGATGTCCGTTATTCCCAATCGCCCAATCCGATGGGTAATCGCTGTTTTGGTTCCCGGCCACCGTTCACTAATTTCTTGACCAATTTGTTCAAATTTTTTAACTGCCATAGATATATATGCTTCATATTCCAGATACAAGGTTCTTTTACCGTTTGTTAATTCTCTTACTGTACCGATAAAAGTTGTAATTGCACCTGCTTCACGTTGCACAACTTTCCTGACAACAGATTCTATACTAATCGGCTCCTCAATAATTTCAAAAATCATTATGACCCCCTAAGTGCTTTAGTGCTTTCTGGTAATCGTCCATTGTGTTCATGTTCCAGAAACATGTCCCCCAAATATTTTGTAAATATTCTGGAGCATCTTTTTGCTCGACTAATTTCACATTTAATTGATCAATTAAATCGGTCATTCTTCTTTTTTGATCTAATAAGCAAGTTCTTATAATTGGTTGGATTTTCTTGTGATAGGCACCAAACAGTGGATGAATTCTGCCTTCCGAAACTGGAATAACTGCATCGAAATTGCCGTTTGTAAGCTCATCGATCAACCATTTCCCCACTTGCTTTGAGGTGAACGGCATGTCACAAGCAATAATTAAGCATTCTTGGGAAGTAGCGTTTTTTAATCCAATCTCCATCCCAGCTAATGGTCCTTGTCCCTTAAATTCCGGTTCATCCGTCAGTATATTTATATTTATAGATTGGTATTCGGAAGGATGGTTCGAAACTAAGAACATCCTTCGAGTTATAGGAGAAAATTCATTAATTAACCGATCGATAACTCTCTCATTCCCCAAAGGTAAAAGTGCTTTATTTTGTCCCATGCGACTTGATTTTCCGCCTGCTAAAATGATCGTATCCATTATCCCGCCTCTTCTGTTGGTGCGACTACTTCTACTTTAATTCTATCGGGATCCTCAAAATATAAAGCATAATGATTTTGACCACCTGCATATGGATAACGTTCAGAATATAGAATAGTCATGCCTCTTTCTTTTATCTCAAGAGCCAGTTCATCGACTTGTTTTCGGGATTGTGCCTGGAACGCTAAATGATTTAAACCGACACGACAGCGATGATAAGGAGCCGAAAGAAATTCTTCCTTCGCCTGAACAAAAACAAGATAGGTTGATTGATATTTCCAACTTATACCTTGGTCCCATTTTTGAAACTGGTGGTAACCGAGCTTCGTTAAAAACCATTCCCAAAATTCAGTGGATTTTTTTAGATTGGAGACATATATTTCAAGATGGTGAAGCAATTAAACTCCCCCTATTCAACATAATATGAAATTTATCTTATATTATCATCAAATTAATACTATGTGCTTTTGAAATTTCCTTTGAAACCCAATAATTCATTTGGTTGCTGGTCTTTCGTGCACTTTGTTTCAAAAGCGCAGACTTCAAGTGCACTAAAGAGCCGCATTCGAGCACTTTATTACAAGAATGTATGCCTTATCTTCCCGAATAAACCGCATTCGAGCACTTCACATGAAATTACTGAGTTCGTTCTTCCCGAATGAGCCGGATGCGTGCACTTCACACGAAATTGCTGTATTCATCTTCCCGAATAGACTGCATTCATGTAAAAGAGAAAAACAGTCCCCGCAAAAAGGACTGCCATTTACATAATTACTTTCTATTCTTTTTTTGACCATTTGTGAGTTGTTTCATCCTCGCTTTTTCAGCTAGTTTTGCTTGTCGATTTTCTTTTCGTTCTAAAAAGGCCAATTCCTTCTGAAGCTTAACATAGCTTGCGTATCTACTTTTATCTAATGTACCTTCTAAAATCGACAGCTGAATAGCGCATCCCGGTTCCTTGGAATGTGAACAATCTCTAAAACGGCAACTTTCAGCCAGCTCCTCTATGTCAGAGAAGCCTTGGCTTAAACCATCATCTGCATCCCAAAGCTGCAATTCTCGCATTCCAGGAGTATCAATCAAAATTCCTCCACTTTCTAAAACAATTAATTCTCGATGGGTCGTTGTATGTCGTCCCCGTCCATCATCCTCTCGAATCGTACGAACCTCTTGCTTTAAACTTCCAAATAAAGCATTCGTTAATGTCGACTTTCCAACTCCTGACGAACCTAGTAATGCGATCGTTTGCCCTTCAAAAACATATGAGGCTAATTGCTCCAATCCAATATTTTGTTCGGCGCTGATGGCATGGATCGGTACACCAAAGGCAATGGATTCTACTTCTTGGATTTTTTCTTCAACATTTTCACATAAATCGGCTTTACTTAGAATGATGACAGGATTTGCTCCACTTTCCCAAGCAGTCAATACATATCTTTCGATCCGTCGGATATTAAAATCAGAATTTAATGCATTCACAAGAAAAACGATATCAACATTTGTCGCAACTATTTGTTCATCCATTTTTAGACCAGCTGCTTTTCGTGAAAATTTACTTTTGCGAGGCAAAATAGCATGAATCGTCGCTTTTTGTTCCTCTACTCTCGGACTGATGACAACCCAATCCCCGACTGCTGGATAGTCTTGTCGTTCAAATGCTTGAAACCTCAGTTTACCTGATACTTCAGAAAGCAGCTCGCCATGTTCAGTTGCTACTCTATATATTTTTTTATGCTCTAAAGTGACTCTTCCCACTTCATAACCTTGCTGTTTATATTCTTCAAAATGTTCTTCAAAATAAGTATTCCAACCTAATGTTTGTAAATTCAAATGTAATTCCTCCAATATTTGTGTATAAATAAAAAACCATCGACTGAAATGGCAGTCCATGGTTGAATACACAAAATTAATTAGAGAAAATTTTACAATTGATTTTTAATTAATTGGTTTTGTCTTTTCCCATGGACTGCAATATGAAATTAACGTTAGATTTATAAGTAATTTGTTCATATTACATACCTCCCACCATGGAAATTTATTAATTGCTACTTCAATAGTATATCCACTCATCCAAAAAGTAAAGAGTTTTCACAAAATTATATTTCTTTCAAACTTCCATGTATAGTCTTAGAGAATTTGTCCATAATAAATAAAGACGATGATCCCCCCTTTTAATAGCTTATCTACTATGGTAGATAAGCTTTTTTATTTCTGAGTATGGAAATCTATTTACTATTGGTATATTCTAAAATAGAGATTTTTTGAATATTACTCACTTTCGCTGATAGAGGAGGATTTGTTTATGACTTTGAAGAAGACTTTAACCCTTGCCGGATCAGATTCAAGTGGCGGTGCGGGAATTCAAGCTGATTTAAAAACATTCCAAGAACTTGGCGTTTATGGAATGACTGCGCTAACTTCCATCGTTGCAATGGATCCAAAAAATGATTGGCACCATAATGTGTTCCCTATTGATGTAAAAACGGTCGAACCACAATTAGAAACGATTCTATCTGTGAATATCGATGCGATGAAAACGGGGATGCTAGGCTCAGTTGATATTATTGAGTTAGCCGCTCGTAAAATAGACGAACATAAATTAGATAAAGTGGTTATTGACCCCGTTATGGTTTGTAAAGGTGAAGATGAAGTATTACAGCCAGAAAACACAGATGCAATGCGCGAGTTATTAGTCCCACGCGCTACAATTGTCACTCCAAATCTATTTGAAGCTGGGCAATTAGCAAAATCCGGACCTATTAAAACAATCGATGATATGAAGGCAGCAGCTGTGAAAATACATGATCTAGGTGCAAAAAATGTCGTTATTAAGGGCGGTAAACAGCTACAACATGAAAAAGCAGTCGATTTGTTCTATGACGGCAGCGATTTTACACTTTTAGAAAGTGAAAAATTTGATACTACTTTCAATCACGGTGCAGGCTGTACGTTTGCTGCAGCGATTACAGCTGAACTTGCAAAAGGAAGCTCAGTTAAAGAAGCTGTAGCTGTTGCGAAAAAATTTGTATCAGCAGCTATCGAGCATGGATTTAAGTTAAATCAATATGTCGGTCCGGTTATGCACGGAGCGTATACACGTTTTGTTACGAATAAATAATTCTGGGGAGTGGATTTCATCCGCTCCTTTTTTATTTTGTAACGCCAGTAAGCAATCTCTTCGCTTTCCACTACTATTTTTAGTAAAATAATCACATACTTTAGTTATCGTTTCAAAAAAAGGAGGGTTCTACGTGGAGCCTATACAAATCTCTGCTGTTCAGGAGAAAATTAATAAGTTTGCGAATAAAACCGTATATATACATTTGGAAACAACAAATGGTGCATATGCTTCCCATTTTAATGAAGGTTTCTTTTCAGCTGGAGCATACATACGGAATGCCCAAGTCAATTATGAACACGGAAAAATTATTGGGGATGGTCCGTTTCGAGTTGGCTTAAAACTAGCAATTGGTTGGATTTATGCCGAGGGCTTAACCCATTTTGAAGAAGATGACCTTGGCCGCTTACTTCTTGCAGGGCATGGATACGATGGAAAACTAGCGGTGGCACTTGAGATTAGTGAAACACCATTTGAATAATGTGGTGAAGAAAGGAGCGTTTTTTCTATGGAAAAAGAACGTCAAGTTTTAGTTATTTTCCCTCACCCGGATGATGAAGCATTTGGGGTGTCAGGCACCATTGCAACTCACGTAAAAAACGGGACACCAGTAACTTATGCATGCCTAACTCTTGGAGAAATGGGGAGAAATTTAGGAAATCCACCATTTGCTACAAGAGAATCGCTGCCGAAGATTCGCAAAAAGGAGCTGCAAAAGGCGGCAGCAGTGATGGGAATTCAAGATTTACGGATGATGGGCTTACGCGATAAAACAGTAGAATTTGAAGATGATGAAAAATTAACTCAGATGGTTACCGGTTTGATTAACGAACTTGATCCATCGCTGATTATTACTTTCTATCCGGGATATTCCGTCCATCCTGACCATGAAGCAACAGGAAGAGCCGTAGTTCGTGCAGTTAGGCGTATTCCTGAAGAAAAAAGACCGAAGCTTCATTGTGTAGCATTTTCAAATAATCACGAATCAGAAATTGGACCTCCGGACGTAATCAATGATGTAAGTGCGGTTATCGATCAAAAAATTGGTGCGATGAAAGCACATATTTCGCAAACGGGCTGGATGATAGCCGATCGTGAAGAAAAATTAAAACAAAAAGATCCTGAAACCCTTGCTTGGTTACAAAACGAAAGATTTTGGAATTACCAATGGGAGAACGATCGGGTTAAATAAATGTGGAAGGGCTGTAATTTCAATTACGGCTCTTTATTTTTTTAAAAGGGGTGAGTATTCACTCACTTTGTGATTGACAAATACTCCATGGCGTTTTATCATAAAGTGAGTAATCACTCATTTTATTAATAGGAGGTCGTAAAATGAATCATGCTATTCATATTCACAAAGTAACGAAGACCTTTGGTAAAAAGACTGTTTTAAAGGATATTGATTTATCGATAAGTGCAGGCCAAATCTATGGTCTTATCGGACCTTCAGGGTCTGGAAAAACAACATTAATCAAAATTATTGTCGGAATGGATACTCCTTCTAAAGGTGATGTTCAAGTATTAAATACACGAATACCTAATCTAAAGGCATTGCAAAATATTGGCTATATGGCTCAATCCGATGCTCTTTATCCAGAGCTAACTGGAGCAGAAAACATGGCTTTCTTCGCCTCCCTATTCAAATTGAAGAAGCCCGAACAAAAAGAAAGAATAGCTTATGCCGCGAATCTTGTCGATCTTAGCTCACATTTATCCAAGAAAGTAGGAACCTATTCTGGTGGTATGAAACGGAGGCTGTCACTAGCAATTGCTTTAATCCATGATCCACAAATATTAATTTTAGATGAACCAACTGTCGGGATCGATCCTGAACTGCGGTTATCAATATGGAATGAATTAATTCGCTTGAAGGAAGAAGGAAAAACTATTCTAGTCACTACACATGTCATGGATGAAGCAGAAAAGTGTGATTATCTCAGTATGGTGCGTGATGGAATGATTTTAACAAGTGGCTCTCCTTCAACATTAAAAGCGCAATTTAATGTAAGCAATTTAGAAGAGGTATTTTTAAAAGCTGGGGGTACGAACTCATGAAAATTGGTGCATTAATAAAAAGAATTTGCAGGCAAATGATAAGAGATAAACGGACACTTGCATTAATGATGATTGCCCCACTCATCATTTTAACCCTTATTCATTTTCTCTTTACGAGCGATTCCGATGATACTAGAATTGGTGTCATAAACGTAGACTCTTCCCTAGTTAAACAATTGAAAAACCAAGATATTCACGTCATAATATACGATACATTAAAGGATCCAAAAAAAGTTATTGTAAAAGATGAATTAGATGGAATCTTTCAGTTGAAAGACAATCAGCCTAGGCTTACATTAAAAAACGATGATCCTACTGTATCAAAAGCGTTACAAATGAAAATTCAACAAATATTTTTCGCACATGTATCACAAATGAATAGTCATAGTGTCTTAAAGGACTTCCCTAAGATTGAAACTTCTTATATATATGGTAATAAAGATACAACGTTTTTTGATGTGTTAAATCCGATACTAATTGGATTCTTTGTCTTTTTTTTCGTCTTTCTTATTTCAGGAATTGCTCTTTTAAGGGAACGGACGACTGGCACTCTTGAAAGACTTGTAGCAACCCCTATAAAAAGAAGCCAGATCGTTTTCGGCTATTTATTCGGTTATGGTATTTTTGCGGTTATTCAAACAATTATTGTCGTATTTTACGCAATTAAAGTGTTAGATATACAGTTAGTTGGTTCTATATGGAATGTGCTCCTTATTAATCTTTTATTAGCCTTGGTTGCGTTATCATTAGGGACTCTATTATCTGCATTTGCAAACACTGAATTTCAAATGATGCAATTTATTCCGATTATTGTTGTTCCTCAAGTATTTTTTGCCGGAATTTTCCCGGTTGATGGAATGGCAAATTGGTTGCAAATTATCGCTAAATTTATGCCGATGTATTATGGTGGGGATGCATTGCGAGGCATTATGTATAAAGGATTAGGACTTCAAGATATTTATTTAGATCTACTTTTACTTTTCGGTTTTGCACTTTTCTTTATTGTTTTAAACGTGTTTGCTTTAAAGAAATATCGTAAAATATAATAGATGTCCATATAGATCGGAGAGAATGCAATGCCCAAACGAGATAATGTTCTTGACATACTTTTTGAAAACCAAGAGATGACCGAAAAGCAAAAAAAAATTCTTGAAGCTGCCGTAGAAATCTTTTCAGAAAAAGGTTATTCTGCTACTTCTACGAATGAAATCGCCAAAAAGGCAGGGGTCGCTGAAGGTACCATTTTCCGTCATTATAAAACGAAAAAAGATCTATTATTATCGATTATTGCCCCAACGATGGCAAAATTTATTGCTCCTTTTTTTATACGAGATTTTAACAAAGTTTTGTTATCCGAATATCAAAGCTTTGAGGATTTTTTAAGGGCTGTGATCATCAACCGTATGGAGTTTGCAAAAAAAAATTTTCCTATGATTAAAATATTGTTTCAAGAAATACCTTTTCACCCTGAATTAAAAGAACAATTTAAGGAACATATTATCAATCATGTAATTAAACGGTTGAAACTAATTGTAGAAGAGTATCAAAAAAAAGGTGAAATTATAGATATGCCACCTCAAACGGTCATTCGGCTTACAGTATCATCCATTCTTGGTTTTGTTATTGGAAGATATTTAATGTTTCCCGAAGCAAAGTGGGATGATGAAGCAGAGATAGAAAGAACCATTCAATTCATTCTCCATGGACTTTCTACTCGCAGTAAAGAATAAAGGGCAGCGAAAATAATCGCTACCCTTCTTTTATTTTGTAGGTTGACCAGTCAATACTTGGTAAATAGCTTTTCCTACACCATCTTCATCATTCTTCACTGTATGATTAGCGATTACCTTTTTAATTTCGGGCACTGCATTGCCCATTGCTACGGGATGTCCTACTATTTTCAACATAGAAAGATCATTAAAATTATCCCCGATAGCCATTGTTTCTTTGAGTGTAATTCCTTTTGATTTTACAAAGTTTTCAAGGGCTATCCCTTTTTGTGCATTGATATGATTAATTTCTAGATTATTGTGTCCTGATGATGTAATCTTTATCTCTTTTAAAGCTTTTAATGAGGCATTAGCCATTGTTAATTGTTCATGGTCTTTTGAAAAAACGATAATCTTATAAACGACACAGTCCGGATCGGAAAGAATTTCCCCGTAATCATTTACAGTTTGGATAAAGCCTTTTACAAATCTATCTTTAATAGTTGAACGAATCTCTTCTGCAGGTATTTCGGGATTAGCAGTATGAAAAATGTCAACAATTACACTAATACTTTTCTCATAGTCCTCAGTATATTTCCCTTTACTCGTATACACCTCGAGATAAATATCTAATTTGCTAAGTAAATTGATGATAGTTGCTGCATGTTCCCTGCCAATTCCCATTGTACCGACTATTTCACCTTGAATATTTCTTATTTCGGCTCCATTCGCTGCAATGATAGGACAGTTGATTCCTGAACTTTCCAAAACACCATTTGCTTCATCATATGAACGTCCTGTAGCGATGACAAATTCAATTCCTTGCTCCTTCGCGAAAAGAATCGCCTCACGATTTAACTCACTAATTTCCTGCCTTGAATTTAATAACGTACCGTCCATATCGGATGCGATGCATTTAATCATTAAAAATAACTTCCTTTCTATCCGTACTTTAATTTGATTACAATATTGTACCATTTGTCGTTCTTATGCTCCAAATAAAGTAACTCACCAACCAAACCCCACCTTTTTACTACTCGCTATTTTAAAGAAGGAATATCAGTTAATAAATTAGAATTTATTATAGAAAGGCTCTTTTCGCTTTCTATATTCAATACGAAAAAAGTCCACTAACAAACAAGGGGGAGATTGTATTGAAAGTATTAATTAATTTTTCAAATCGTCTAATGCAACGTTATTTGCCTGATCCGTACTTATTTGTAGTATTACTTTCATTAGTCGTATTTATTTTAGGTTTGATTTTCACCAAAAGTTCGCCTATTGATATGATTCAATTTTGGGGAGATGGGTTTTGGGGATTATTAGAATTTTCGATGCAAATGGTTCTTGTCCTTGTCACAGGGCACGTGTTAGCGAGTAGCCCTGTTTTTAAAAAACTATTAGGTGGATTAGCAAGTACTGCAAAATCCCCAGGTTCCGCCATTATTATTGTTACTGTAGTATCTGTAATAGCGAGTTGGATAAATTGGGGATTTGGCTTGGTAATTGGTGCACTTTTTGCAAAAGAACTAGCAAAAAGAATTGCAAATGTAGATTATCGCCTTTTAATCGCAAGCGCTTACTCTGGCTTCCTTGTCTGGCATGGTGGAATTTCCGGTTCCATCCCTTTATCCATTGCAACAGCGAAACATCCTTTTGAAGATAAAATTGGTGTCATTCCAACAAGTGAAACCATTTTTTCAACGTATAATATTGCAATCGTTGTCGCTTTATTTATTATCCTACCACTATTAAATCGATTTATGATGCCGTCGAAAGATCAAACGATCACAGTAGATCCTGCTATTCTACAAGAAGGAACCAGCTTACATGCTGCCGCACTAGATAAAGAGAGCATCACTCCAGCAACAAGATTGGAAAACAGCTTCATTACTTCATTAATAATTGGCATACTAGGTCTCATCTTTATAGCCTATTACTTTGTTAACAATGGATTTAACCTTAATTTAAATATTGTTAATTTTACCTTTTTATTTTTGGGGATATTATTCCACTGGACACCTAAACGATTTTTAGATGCGGTAGCAGACGCTGTGAAGGGTGCTGCCGGAATTATTATTCAATTTCCTTTTTACGCTGGAATCATGGGGATGATGACGGTATCTGGATTAGCAGCTGTTATGTCTGAATGGTTTATTTCCATTTCTAATGACTTTACTTTTTATTGCTTTGCGTTTTTAAGTGGAGGACTTGTCAACTTCTTTGTTCCATCTGGTGGTGGACAGTGGGCTGTTCAAGCTCCTATTATGCTTGACGCTGCACAAGCAATGGGGGCATCAACTGCAAAAACAGCAATGGCTATTGCCTGGGGCGATGCATGGACAAATATGATTCAACCGTTTTGGGCCCTTCCAGCATTAGCGATTGCAGGATTGAAAGCCAAGGATATTATGGGCTTTTGTGTAATTGTCCTCATTGTAAGTGGAATAATTATTAGTTTAGGTATGCTTTTCTTATAGGAAATTGTTTATAAAAATGGATGGGTAACCCCATCCATTTTTATACTTTTTGCTCTTTTCCCCTTTGTAGAAATGCTCTTATCATAAAAAAGCTAATTTCCTCCGGGAGTAACTGTTTAATAGGCGTCAATCTTTGTGAATCCACTTCATTTACTGCTTCCTTTATTAATTCTTCATACTGTGCGGGGATAAATTGATTCCAGTCAATTGAAATGCCATCTTCCGAACATTTGATTAAATGTCCTTCAATTGTTCGTACCGTCATATTTCGTTTAGCGGCAATTTCTTCGATGGTTAAGCCTTGTTGAAGGAAGGAGAAGGTTATATGATGGCTTTTCTCTTTATCATCCTTTGCTGTTTCGCTTCTAGCCATAATAAAATGATCATGCTTTTCTACAGCAATCCCATTTTCTTCACAATAAGATGTGATAACTGTGATAAATGCATCTCCGTATTGTTCTAGTTTCCGCTCCCCTACTCCTTTAATTTGTAATAATTCATTTTTCGAAGTTGGCAGCTTTGCACTCATTTCCTTCAAGGATTGATCGGAAAAAATAATATATGGTGGTACTTTTTCCGTATCCGCGATTTCTTTCCGTAACAGCCTTAATTGTTCAAACAGCTGATTATCTTCAATGAGTTGTTTCACTTTTACTCTTTCTTTTCTTAATACTGTACTTTCCCCACGCAAAACTTCAACCGCTTGATTAGTCAACATTAAGACGGGATATTGTCCATCTGTTGGGCGCAAGTACCCCTCGGCTGTTAAAAAATCGATTAGTTCATTCACTTCTTTTTGTGTTCGCTCTTTCATAATTCCGTACGTTGATAATTTATTAAATCCAAAGCTTTTAATCTTTTTATCTGATGAGCCTGTCAGTACTTTCGTAATAAATGTTTTTCCAAATCTTTCATTCATTCTTTTTATACATGACAACACCATTTGCGCTTCTTTAGTGACATCTACTTGAATTCGATCATCTGTACAATTCCCGCATTTTTGGCATACAGTCGCGTTTTCTTCACCGAAATACTCTAAAATATATTGTTGAAAACATGATTCCGTATGGCAATAACTTATCATTTTCCGAAGCTTACCATATTCGTTTTCTTTCCGCTCATCATCCATTTCAGATTGATCAATTAAAAACTTTTGGATGTGAACATCTTGGGGTGCAAACATTAAAATACATTCGCTTTCTACCCCATCTCGGCCCGCACGACCAGCTTCTTGATAATAAGATTCCATATTTCTAGGAATATGATAATGCAAGACATAGCGCACATTTGATTTATTAATCCCCATCCCAAATGCACTAGTTGCTACCATTACTTGGATATTATCATACAAAAATTGTTCTTGATTCTCGTTACGATCCTTTTCGGACATCCCAGCATGATATTTCCCTGCTTGAATTCCCCTTTTCTTTAATAAAAGATAAATTCGTTCTACCTCTTTTCTTGTTGCCGCATAAATAATCCCCGATTGGAGGTTATTTTTCTTAATGTATTCCTCCATAAACAAATCGCGGTCTTGGCCTTTTACGACTTTGAATATTAAATTTTCTCTTCCAAAGCCCGTAATAACGACATTTTGTAAAGGAATATCGAGTAAGGCGCAAATATCGTCCTTCACTTGAGGAGTGGCAGTTGCTGTTAAAGCTAAAATAACTGGTTTAGGCTGAATATATTGGATAAACTTTTTGATCAATAAATAACTTGGCCGAAAATCGTGCCCCCATTGTGATATACAATGTGCCTCATCAATAGCGATCATTGAAACTTCAATTTGGTTTAACATTTCTATGAAAGACGGAGCCTCTAGCCTTTCCGGCGCAATATACAAAAGTTTATAATCATTGGACATGATTCCTTGCAACCGTTCCTGCATTTCACTATTGCTTATGGAGCTATTAATAAACGTTGCAGGTATTCCCGCATTAATTAATGCATCCACTTGATCTTTCATTAATGAAATTAAAGGGGAAATAACAATTGTGACACCCGGAAGTATCATTGCGGGGACTTGATAACAAATAGATTTCCCTCCACCAGTCGGCATAATCGCTACAGTATCCTTACCTTCTAGTACTTGTTCGATAATTGTATTTTGCCCGCTGCGAAAGTCCTCATATCCGTAATAATCTTGGAGAATTTTCTTTGCTTGATTGAGCAATTTAGTAACCTCCTTTAATGTTATGTTGGGAATTTTTATGGAGTAGGCTCTGTTAAACAAGATTGTTTATTTCCGCTGCAGATACTCGCCTTCCGCCCAATCAACATGGTGTCAATATCCAACAGTGAACTTTAACAAAGCCATGAAGTAAAAAAGGAAAACGGGGCAGAGGTAAGTGAATGCCCCGAAAAGTTATTAACCTAGTGGAAATGTCATTGTAACCTTTGTACCAACATTTTCAGTACTTTGAAAATCAATCGTTCCTCGATGTTCTTGTATAATTTTGTGGCTTATCGTAAGGCCTAAGCCCATTCCTTTTTCTTTTAAAGTAAAAAATGGCTCTCCTATTTTCTTTAACCTTTCAGGTGGGATTCCTACTCCTTGGTCAGATATAGAGATAAACGCCTTATTCCCAATAATTTCACTACTAATGGTTATAATGCCACCTTCCGGCATTGCATCCATTGAATTTTTGAAAAGATTAATAAATACTTGGATAAGACCATTTCTATCCCCTTCAATTTGACAATGCTCAGCACCTTTAAATTCTAGTTCTACCCCTCTTAATAAGGCCTCAGGTTCCATAATATTCATTACATAACGTAGAATATCTGTTAATGCCACTTGATTGTGCTTCCTTGATTGGGGTTTAGAAAGTGCAAGTAATTCGCTTGCAATTTGGTTAATGCGATCAATTTCGGAAATCATCACCTTGACATATTCATCTGTAACGTTTTGTGATTCATGCATTAACTGTGTTAAACCTTTTATACTTGTCAACGGATTTCGAATTTCGTGTGCAATCCCTGCAGCCAATTCGCCAACTACAGACAGCTTTTCTCTTTTTAGGAGCATAGATTCTGCCGTTTTTTGCTGTGAAATATCTCTTCCAATCGTTAATAATCCTTTTCGCTTGCCATTTGGATAAAAAAGAGGAATTTTTAACACATCAAAACTTTTAATATCTCCGGATGGAATCGCGAATGATTCTTCTACCCGCAAAAGCGTCCCCTTATTCCAAGCATTTTCATCAGAGGTATAGCAGGAGTTAAAATCATTTTTGAAAAATGGACTTAGTTCTCCAAGTTCCAAATCAGTTTTCCCATAATAATCGATATTTTCCAGTTGGTACAATTTCCTACCAAATTCATTTACCTTTATCCATTTACCTTGTCCATCTTTAAAACAAACAAAATCAGGCATAAAGTGAATTAGCGCAGACCATTGTTCCTCTTCTTCTTCTAGTTTACAAAACTCTTTATAAAAGAGTGAGATTCGATAAACGAAAAAGATTAGCATACCTATGGACAGGATTAGCAAAGCAATACTCAAAAGCTTATCCCAATCGAACATCATTACTAATAATGACAAGCTTAAAAAGGCAAATAACAATAGTATATATACAATCCAAAAACGATTTGATCTTAAATTTTTTATATTTGTCATGAAAGTCACTTGTTCCTTCATCATCTTTTATTACTATTTTATCATGAAGAGACCAGGAAATATATCCCGAAAGTTTTTTCACTGTTCTAATAATATCCCTCTTATTATAACAAAAAAATATAAAAGGCAATGGTTTTTCACCATCACCTCTATATTATTAATTAAGTTTTCGTTTTAATTTCTCAAGCATATCGATTGTCATTTTTTCTAGATTATATTCTGCTTTGAAACCCCATTCTTCTTTAGCAGCTGTTGCATCAATTGAATTTGGCCAACTATTTGCGATTGCCTGTCTTACGGGATCAACATTATAGCTTATTTCAAATTCCGGAATATGTTTTTTAATCTCAGCAGCAATTTCTTCAGGGGCAAAACTCATCGCTGTTATATTGAATGCATTGCGATGTTTTAATTTTGTTGAATCTGCTTCCATTAAATCGATGATCGCATTCAAGGCGTCCGGCATATACATCATATCCATATATGTTCCTTTATCAATATAGGAAGTAAACCGTTTATTTTTAACCGCTTCATAATAAATTTCTACAGCATAGTCCGTTGTTCCGCCACCAGGTTCTGCAACGTATGAGATTAAACCAGGAAAACGCACCCCACGTGTATCGACTCCAAACTTAGTAAAATAGTAATCACAAAGAAGCTCTCCGGACACTTTATTTACCCCATACATTGTCGTTGGGCGTTGAATCGTATCTTGCGGTGTGTTGTCCTTTGGAGTTGAAGGGCCGAATGCCCCAATTGAGCTCGGTGTGAAAAACTGACAGTTCAATTCTCTAGCCGTTTCCAATGCATTTACTAACCCACCCATATTCAAATTCCATGCGAGCAATGGCTTTTTCTCCGCTGTTGCAGATAATAATGCGGCTAAGTGAATAATCGTATCTACTTCATATTTTTTCGCTAAATCGTACATCTTCGTTGCATCTGTTACGTCTAATATTTCAAATGGACCAGCTTTCACGACTTCACTGCCATTATCTCGTATATCAGTGGCAACGACATGATCTGTCCCATAAATACTTCTCATTTTTGTTACTAACTCACTGCCAATTTGACCTAATGATCCAGTCACAAGAATCTTTTTCACTAGTATTCCTCCTGATTATGTCGCCATCTCTATGTTGTCTAAATTAAGCCCATTTCTTTTCCGACTTTTTCGTAGATTGAAATCGCTTGATCAAGCATTTCTTTCGTATGTGCAGCCGTAGGCATATTTCTTACACGACCAGTACCTTGTGGAACAGTTGGGAATACGATCGATTTAGCATAAACCCCCTCTTCATAAAGTCGTTTACTGAAGAGTTGTGTTGTCTTTTCTTCACCAATGATGCACGGTGTAATTGGTGTTTCACTTTCGCCAATATTAAACCCAAGTTGTTTCAAGCCGTTTTTCAAGTAGTTTCCATTTTCCCATAGGCGGTCATTTAATTCCGTACTACTCATTAAGATTTCGATGGCTTTCGTCGCGGCTACAGCATCAGCTGGAGTGACAGCCGTTGAAAACAAGAACGGACGGGAACGGACTTTTAACCAATCAATAAGATTTTTCTTCCCTGCAACATAACCTCCAACAACACCTATTGCTTTAGAAAGTGTACCTATTTGAAAATCGACTTTATCAGCAAGACCAAAGTGTTTAACAGTACCGGCACCTTTACCAGTTACACCAGATCCATGGGCATCATCTACATATGTGATAAGATCAAATTCCTCAGCAATTTCAATGATTCCCGGAAGGTTAGCAATATCTCCATCCATTGAAAAAACACCGTCAGTGATGACCATAATCTTATTGTATAATCCCGATTCTTTTGCTTCTTTTGCCTTTTTTCTTAAGTCATCCATATCTGAATGGTTCACGCGAATAATTTTTGCCTTTGACAAACGACAACCATCAATGATGGAGGCGTGGTTTAATTCATCCGATAGGATTGCATCATTTTTATCCATAACAGCGGAAATAGCAGCCATATTGCAGTTAAAACCAGATTGATACGCAATTGCCGCTTCAGTTCCTTTAAACTTCGCTAATGTTTTTTCTAGTTGAATGTGGATATCTAAAGTCCCGTTAATCGTACGAACCGCTCCAGCGCCGACACCCCATTCGTTTATTGCGTTAATTGCTACTTCCTTCAAGCGCTCGTCTGTCGCTAATCCTAAATAGTTGTTGGATGAAAGATTGATTAGTTCTTTCCCACCTATTTTTATAACCGGGCCATTCGCACTTTCTACAACATCGATTTCGTTATATAAACCTTTACTTCTTAAATCCTCAAGGTTTTCATTTAAAAAATGATCTAATGCGTTACTGCTCATTTTCATCCCTCCACGGTAAATGTAAGCGTTTCACAAACAAGTGTCCATCCAGTGTGAACAAAACAAATTATTCATTGCTTTAATACCAATATTCTATCACATATATTATTTTTTGTTTATATGTAGTGGACATTTAAAACCGTAATTTCACTTTAAATATTGTTTCCTAAAACGTAAAAAAACTATCCCATCAACATGAGATAGTTTCCTTCTGACTAGATCCAACAAATTTTAAATTTTTTCCCGCCTTTTATATACTTCAAAAGTGGAATATCTTCTTCAACGACTCTGCCAATTACATTTACTTTCTCATCCGCATCTAAGTTCGTTTTTGTAATTTGAATTTCCCCTTGATAGCGTCCGTAATTTTTATTATCAACAGTAATTGAGCCAATGCTTCGCTTAATCGTATGAAACGGCTCAACGGGATTCGTTCCGATCAATCCATACTCCCTAGATTCCATTGATCGGATGCAATCCCTTGCTGAATCTAAGCGGTTGGTTTGTATCTTTTCGAAAACATTTAGCATTTCTTTATTTTCGGTATATGACTTCGCTCGAATAAGAAAATATCCATCACGATGAAGGGCAGAAAATTGTTCCAATACGAAATCGCTTAATTCAAAATCCCCTACTAAAATTTTATCAACTTTTTCCTTGAATTTTAAATCACAAAAGGCGACAAAAGGAGATAGTGCCCGATGATCCTCTAAGGTTGGCAAACCTTTGAAAAGTGGACCGCGGCGTTTTTTATCTCCGGGAATAAAGGCCATTACTTTCAGACCTTCTGATTTTAGCCATTGATTCTGCTCGTGGAACTCTTCACGCGCTAGACCAGTTTCCGGCCGTGGATAAAAATTGTGCCACGCTTCAACTGAAGAGGTATTTAATCCATAGGATTTTAAACGATTTAATGATTCTTCTGTAATCGTGCTTGCATTTAAAGCGATTTTCATTTTATTCGACTGTTGGGCAATGATGTTTTCTTCCACACCGTAGTCGATTCGTAAACCTGTCAATCCCCAAGTGAGCAATTGATCGGCTGTTTCCCATGTATATCCTAAATAATGAAGGGATTTCGGTGAAATGTCGGCGATTAACTCCATATTATTCTGTTTTGCAATCGCGCCCAGTTCGATAAGTCTTCCTTTAAAGAGGTCTGGATTGTCCTCTGGAATATGTAACGATGTGAAAATCGATTGAAATCCTTTATCTGAAAGCTTTTGAATATATTCACGTTGATTCTCGATTGGTTCAGATAAGTAAACTGAAATACCTAGCAAACGTACCACTCCTAGTTCATTAAGCTCTGTTAAACTTGGTTGTTGATTTCCGCTGCAGGTACTCGCTTTTTCGCGGTTCTGCGATGAGCCTCCTCATCGCTTCGCTCCCCGCGGTGTCTCATCTGTCCAGCTGATCCCGCAGGAGTCTCGTACCTTCCGCTCCAATCAACATGGCGTCAATACCAACATTGAATTTTAACAAAGCCTTTCATTAAATGATAAAAGGGAGGAAAAGCCCCCCCTTGTGTTTCCTTAAATATCTTCAGCCATTTCTTCTTTAAATCCAAATAGATAGGTAAAGAGGAAACCAAATGCATAGGCAATGACAATACCAATTATATATAATATATACTTATTTTCAGCAATTAGCATTGTAAGAGAAAGACCGGATACTCCGATACTTTTCGCTGCAACATGGAAAACCGCTTGAAATGCTCCACCAACCGCAGCACCTAAACACGCAGTGATGAACGGTCGACCAAGTGGAAGAGTAACCCCATACAAGAGTGGTTCACCAATTCCTAAGAATCCTGCTGGTAGACCCCCTTTAATAATATTACGTAATCTTTTATTCTTTGTTTTTACGAAAATAGCAATTGCTGCACCTACTTGACCAGCACCTGCCATCGCTAATACCGGTAAAAGTGGTGTATTACCATATTGAGAAATAAATTCTAAATGAATTGGCGTTAACCCTTGATGTAGACCAACCATTACTAGCGGTAAGAAGAATCCCGCTAAAATCGCCCCGGCTACAACACCACCGATATCTAGAATCGCTTTAATTCCACTTGTGATTCCATCTGTTAACACTCCTGCTACAGGCATAACAACAAATAATGATAAAATAGCAACTATTAAAATCGTAATAAGAGGAGTTAAAATAATATCAACAGAGTTTGGAATAATTTTTCTAACCTGCTTCTCGATCACAACCATTAACCATGCGGCAAATATGACACCAAATAATCCGCCACGCCCAGGAATCAATGCATCACCAAAAATATGAATTTCTGCTAATCCCGGATTAAATAAGAACATCCCTGCAATGGCACCTAATACTGGTGTTCCGCCAAATTCCTTTGCTGTATTCCAACCGACTAAAACGGCAAGATAAGTAAAAATACAGCTACCTAATACTAATAGAATTTGCATGATTGTTGTTTTTTCATCAACACCTGCATTTTTGGCAAAATTGGCCGCTCCATTTATTAATCCTGAGGCAACTAATCCCGGAATAAGCGGAATAAAGATATTCCCTATTTTTCTTAAAAAGTTTTTCAAAGGTGTATTGTTTTTCTTTTTAATATTTGCTTTCTTTAGTTGTGCTTTTTCTTCGAATGATAAATCGTCGGCATCGGCAACTTCCCCGATTTTTAATCCTGTCATTGTACTTAACACATCAGAAACTTTATTTACTGTTCCGGGACCAACAACGATTTGCAATGTTTCATCGTCAATAACGCCCATAACCCCATCGACTTTTTTTAATGAAGCGATATTGACTTTGTCACTATCTTTTAGCTGAAGGCGAACACGCGTCATACAATGGGCAAGTTGTCTAATATTTTCTTTACCACCTACATGTTCGAGAATTCCTTCTGCGATGACTTGTTCTTTTTTCATGGTTTCTCCCCCTTACATGCGACTATAATGTTTTTCTAATATATCCATTTGCATTTTTAAGACTTTCTAAAGCCTTTTCATAAGAGCATTGTAATAAAATCATTACAATAGCTACTTTTACATTGTGATGTGACTCTTCAAAATAATCAGCCGCCGTATCATAGTCTACATCTGTCGCCTGCATAATAATGCGTTTAGAACGTTCGACAAGCTTTTTATTTGTTGATTGAACGTCAACCATTAAATTTTTATAAACCTTGCCAATTCCAATCATCGATGCAGTGGATATCATATTTAATATTAACTTTTGCGCTGTGCCCGCTTTTAAACGAGTTGAGCCGGTTAATACTTCAGGGCCTGTTTCAACTTCGATTTTGACTTTCGCGTATTTACTCATTTCAGCGTTTTTATTACAGCTGATGCTTACTGTTTTTGCACCGATTTTACTTGTGTATTTTAATGCACCAATGACATATGGTGTACGGCCACTTGCCGCGATCCCAATTACAGTATCTTTTTCCGAAAGCTTAATACTTGCTAAATCCTTCTCACCTTGGTTTTCATCATCTTCGGCACCTTCAACCGCCTCCGTAAACGCTTTCATTCCACCCGCAAGAAATCCTTGAACCATTTCAGGTGGAGAACCAAAAGTTGGCTTACATTCGACGGCATCCAAGATTCCAAGTCTACCACTTGTACCTGCACCAATATAAATTAATCGACCTCCTTCTTGAAAGGATTGGATAACATATTGAACGGCTTTTTCAATACTATGAAGTTCCATAGCAATGGCTTGAGGTACTGTTTGGTCTTCTCGATTCATCGTTTCTAGTATTTCCTGAATCGACATGACGTCCAAGTTCATCGTTGTCTCATTACGTTTTTCTGTCGTCAGTTTTTCAAGCATAATACCATCCTTTTAAATTTTATTTCTTACTTTTATTTTATATAACAGAAATTAAATGTCAATAAAATATATAAATTTAATGAATTAAAATTTCATTTGTCGAAAAATAATCTCCATTTCTTTTTATGTACAAAAAACTTGGCACAGTTGCCAAGTTTTCAATCCTTATCGTCGTAATCGAACCGCTTCATTTCTCGCCTCATGATATTGTTCCAACACATTTTCACCAATATTATTAAATACACTCAAATACAAAGTATCAATAATGTTTAATTGTGTCATACGGGATGAGATTGTTCCAATACGGACATCTCCCTCAACAATCGGTGTACAAAGGCGAATATCTGCTTCTTTATACAAGGGGGAGTTATCAATATTTGTGATCGATATTAAAGTTGCCCCTTTCTTTTTAGCAAATCTCGCCAGTTCAAGCACATCCTTTGTTTTCCCTGACATACTAATCGCAACGAACACATCGTCCTCAGTAAGATACGGAATTAGCGAGATCATAAAATGGAAATCTAAAGTCGTTATGGAATGGTAGCCTAGTTTTGAGAATTTATAATGTCCATCAAAAGCAGCTGTTGCCGATCCCCCTACTCCATAGAAAATAATTTTTTTTGCCTTTTTAATTAACTCAACTGCTTTTTCTAACTCACTTTTATCAAGTGAGGATAAGGTGGAGTCAATGGCCGCCTTATTTACATAGGTTACTTTATGGAATAAATCATAAGGTGAGTCTTTTTTTTGCAATATCGAAAAATCGGTAATATTGTTTTGTGATAAAGTTATGTTTTTTACTAGCTCCAACTTAAACGTTTTAAAACTACGAATTCCAATCGATTTACAAAATCGGACAACACTCGCTTCGCTTACACCGCTTTTCTTTGATAATTCCTTCGTTGTCATATTGGGGATAAGTTCTGGATTTTTTATAATATATTCGCCAATTTTCCGCTCTGCATCGGAAAGCTTACTTAACTCCTTTTCGATTCTAGTTAGTAATGAATTCAACCATTCGTCCTCCATCTCAAAACTGTTTCATGTATACGATGAACAGCTGTTTCTAGCCGCTCTCTCGGACAAGCTATATTCATGCGTAAAAAAGCATCCCCACTACTACCGAACTTATAGCCTTCATCGAATTTGATTTTCGCTTCTGTTAAAAAATACTGGAATAACTCTTCCCCTTGCATTCCCAATTTACTGCAATCTAACCAAATAAGGTGCGTAGCTTCTGGTCTGATAGGGACAATTTCAGGTATATTTGATTTAAAAAAGTTTAAAACATATTCAACATTCTCTTCTAAATATATTAGTAACTCCTCAAGCCAATATTCACTTGATTCATAAGCGGCAATCGTTGCCTCCACTCCAAATGCATTTGGCCGCATTAAACCATATTGAAAAAGTTTTTCGTTATATTTTTCTCGTAACTCCTTATTAGGTATCATAATAATCGATGTTTGCAAACCTGCTACATTAAATGTTTTACTAGGTGCCGCACACAAAATACTTCTTTGTTTAATTTCGGGATGAATGCTAAATAGAGGGTGATGTTGCTTGCCTTTATACACGAGGTCCCCATGCATCTCATCAGAAATAATCCATACATTGTGCCTTAAACAGATGTCAGCCACCTTTGCTAATTCATCTTCAGTCCAAGCTCGTCCAACCGGATTATGCGGACTGCATAAAATCAAGACTTTTGCTTTCGGATCGCTTGCCTTTGTTTCTAAATCTGCAAAATCCATTTCGTATGTACCATTTTTGTAAACCAGTGAATTATGAACGATCGTGCAATGATGGTTTTCAATACTGCTATAGAATGGATAATACACGGGCTCTTGAACAATAACTTGATCCCCGGGTTTTGTTAAAATTTGAAGTAAAAGATTAATTCCAGGAATAATCCCGGGACTAAAGGAAATCCATTCCTTATCAATATTCATATTGAATCTTCTCTTCCACCACCCAATAATTGAACGATAATAACGATCGCAAAAAGTCGTGTACCCATAAATACCATGCTCTGCCTTCTTCTTCATTGCCTCGATTATTTCCGGAGCAACTTGAAAGTCCATATCAGCAATACACATCGGAATAATTTCATCCGGCGCAGTTGACCATTTTACTGAATGTGTATGTGTACGTACAATACAATCATTCCAATTCATTCTAAAACCCTCCGTTATTAAACATCTTAATTACTACTTTAATATAATTGCTGCGAAATGGAAAACTAAAATAGGACTACCATCAAGTTAGTAGTTCCGATCACGTGGAGAAAAATTAAAACCGGAGCACAAATAACATAAGATTTCGTAGCATTTGAGCAACAATATAATTTGCACACAAAAGCTTGGGGTTTTTACCAAAGCTTTTGTGTGCTAATTAATGGAGAAGTTGTACAGGTTCATTAAACGCTAAATTGAGTTTGATAATAAGCGGAGAAAATCCTCTTAATTAAGAAATTGCACTGAAAATACCTTTAAATATCCGGAAAAATTCCGACTATTAACTCGAAAAACGTGAAAATGAGCAAATTTGCTTTGCTTAAGCGGAAAAACTCCGCTTAAATCTCACGAAACTAGCTCTATTCTGCTGTATAACCGTAAAATATCCGCTTATTTTGATTATCTTTAGGACATCATTTACCTACTTAAGTAAAAAACATAGTAATTAGCATGTTGACAAGTCAAGATATTTGTTAGGCTACTATTAATTAAAGTATATAAGAAAATAATAGACCAAATCATATGCGATTTAGTCCGCTAATTAGAGTGCTATTTGAAATCTTTATTCATAAATAAGGAACTACTTACCCATCAAGGATAACCCTAATCATATGAAAGTTTACTTTCTAAATGAATAATCTCATTATTTATCTCTTCATAAATTCGATCTATGATTGTAAAGTCCATTGCTTCAACATAGTATTTTTCCAGTTCGTCATGCAAGGTTTTTGCTTTTGCTAAATAAGCAGTACCTTCTTTCATCTTATCTTTATAGCGTTTATGCGCTTCATCAATTTCAATGCTATATTTTTCATCTGTTCCGGGTGTTACCGCCGCTAAGTAAAGATCGACAATTTCATCCCCATCCCGATCCGGAAAGTATTCATGTGGATCCGTACTATCAAAAATCGCAAAACTCAATTCTCTTACGACAACCATATCAATACTATTAGGATCGAATCCACAATGATAAATTTCCGTATCAAATCCTCTTTCTTCTGCGGCTGCGGCAATCTTTTTCAATAATGTAGACTTACCTGTACCTGCTCGCCCCTTTAAAAAATATCTTTTTTGTAAGCCGTCCGTAATATTTGGTATGAAATCAGCTGCACCTTCCGGGGTTGCTGCACCTAAAAAACGATGCCGAACATCCGCCTGTTTGGAGAGCTTTTCCTCTGGAAAAATTTGCTGAATCAATTCGTTCGTTAGCTGATTTGCTTTTGCAAAATCCATTTCTTTAAAATAGATTTCCTCTAATTGATCATGTTCCTCCAGCCCTTTTGCAAATGTGTCATATGCGAGCTGAAACGCATTGGAAACTTCATGATGAAGGGAAATAATTCTCTCTTTATGTTGTTGTAATTTTTCACTGTCCCACGCTCTACCTACATTCACATACTCCTCAATTGCACCCGGGGCGGTTGGTTCAATGATGTGGGGTGCAGTACCGTCAACGATTCCAAATTTTAATTTTGGGATAACCACACCATCTATAGAACCATTGTCTGATGAACAATGAATAATTTCTAAGTCATAACCTTTATGTCCCCATTCATCAGTCAGTCTCTTCATCATGCTCGACTTACCAGTTCCAGGTCCCCCTTTAAGGATAAATAAGCGTTCCAATCCCTTCAAATTCGAGTCGAAAAGATTATAGAATCCTCGGCCCGTATTTCCGCCCGCATAATAATTAAGTACCTTCCCTGCCATGTAAAACACTCCTCTTACAGTGGGATTTATCATTTACTCTACTCACTAGCCTATGCATTTCATCCTAATAGGTGAACACCTACTTCCTACTTGTACTTTTATTTTATAAATATTTAGGGAAAACAAAAATAAGAAACTTTTGAAGTCATGAAGTTCGTATTCTATACTTATGTAGTAATCGAGTTATAAAGAAGGAGTTCATTGAAGTGATTTTAAAACGTACGTTCATGCGAATGATGGTTGCACTCCTATTAATTATAGGATTGTCACTGTTATTGCTGCACCATACAAGTTCAAATAAAAATTCTCCCCCAAACGAGAATAGGATTCCAACCATTTTTGTCCATGGGTTTAAGGGGACTTCTAAATCATTTAACACGATGCTAAATCGGTTTGAAAATAATTACTTTTGGGGAAGAAAGACAATGGTTTGTCGGGTTAGTCATAATGGACATGTTTTTATTTCCGGAGGCATCCCCAAAAATCAAAAGCACCCTTTTATTCAAATTATTTTTGAAAATAATCGATCCACAATACAAAACACAACAGATGAATTAAAGAATGTAATGAAGGTTTTAAAACATAGATACGGGATTAATGATACGTATGCTGTTGGGCATTCCATGGGTGGCCTTGTTTTAACAAACTATATCGAACAGACCAGCAATAAAAAGCGTTATCCAATAATCAAAAAACTAATTACGATTGGAAGTCCATTCAAAGGGATTGAACGAAAATCCTATTATAAAAATCCAAATAATACGGGACCGGCAGTTAAAGATTTAAAACCTAATTCCGGCGCTTTACAAGCACTTGTTGAACATAAAGAATCATTTGATGCAAACATTAAAGTACTATCCATTGCAGGTGTCATTTTGGACTCCAAACATGGTGATGGGGTTGTTTCACAGCCAAGTGCATTAGGCATTCAAGACATCGTCCACTCAAACCAATTAAAGACAAAAATTGTAAATGATATTAATGCTACACATAGCGGACTTCACGAGCATCAAACAGTGGATCGATATATTGGGGAATTTTTGTGGAATATTAAAGATTGATTACATGTAAAAGGCTTGTAGAAAATGAACTTTTCTCTACAAGCCTTTTATTAAGCGGACATGGTGTCCATCAAGCTTTACTTCACACTTTCTTTTAATCTATTCATACTCTTTTGGATTCTATTTTCCGTTTCCACGTTTAAATCCTTCTCATACACATAAAAAACTAACACATTGTTTACCTCATAATATTTATAAGAAACTGTATTAGAATTCTCCGTTTTTTTACGGAAATCTTCCATTCCCTTCCTACGCTCTTTAGCCGAAGGATAGATATATATTAGCAATTTTTTGCCATCTAAAGCATATGAAGATGGTCTTGCTCCATTCAGCTTCATTCCAAGAAGATCATCATTACTTGATTTTGCTTCTTTGATTGTTAGTTGCTGTTCTTTCAAGGCAGACAAGACTTGATTTAATGTAATTGCGGAGGCATCTGAACTAGTTGATTTACAAGCGGCCAATAAAAAAATAATCAATACTAATAATGTTGATTTCTTCATTTTCCCCCTGCTTTCTCCTTTTAGGTGCTCCACCTTTTTAGATTAAATTATTATCTTAATCAAGCTTTGCTAACTGTTCATTTAATAATTTTAACTCTTTTTCTATCCCTTCTAGCTGGAGTTCCAGTGGGGATAAATTCCCTTTAACAAACTCAAGCTTTTCCAAGTCATGCTGAAGACGTACATAATCCGCCTTTAAGTCTTGAATTTTATATTCTATCTCTTTTCGATTCATGTTGGACACCTCATTTTTTTACTTTACTCTTATTTTAACGTACCATGCATTCATTGGGAATCTATTAGAACTTAAACATTTTTCCATACATTCAACTAAATAATCGTGTGTGATATACTTGAAGTGAAATGTAATATAGGAAGGTGAAATCTAGCATGGATCATCATACTGTTTCATCCATTATGGAAGTTATCCAAGAGTTTGTTCCAAAAGATACTTCAATTGCGATAGCTAACGATAAACAATATATTTATTATCAACCAAGCAAACAAATCGATTTAAAGATAAAACCAGGCGATCAAATCCGAGAAGGGACTGCTACCTTTAAAGCCTTAAAAGTTAAGCAAAAAATTTCCGATTATATTGATAAAAACATACTCGGTGTCTCGTATTTCGGTATGTCCGTTCCTATTGTAAAAGGGAATCAATTAAAAGGTTGTGTTACGGCTATTTTACCAAGAAAGCCAATCACATTCCCTACTTCCTTTCTAACCGTGAAGTCAAATGATCGATGGCTCCCATTGCCTTTTAATCAAATTATGTTTTTAGAAGCACAAAGTAGAAAAACCAACGTCCATTCTTCTTCATTAGTGGGAACACATAAATTTAACTTAACAGAACTAGAGTTCTTTTTACCTTCTGATCTATTTATTCGATGTCATCGTTCGTATATTATTAATATCAATTTTATTGCAGAAATTCATCCTGACTCACATTCCACTTTCTTACTAATTATGAAAGACGGGGCAAAAATTCCTGTAAGTCAAACATATGCGAGTCAATTTCGAAAAATATTATGCTTTTAACAACTTGCCGATGATGCAAGTTGTTTTTTTATTCAAGCAATAATGCTCCTTTATGTATAAAAAACACCTCTTTATTCCTAAATAAAGCCCTTTCATTCCAATTCTAGTGAAGAGTCATCCAATTATTGATAGAATATTTCAAAAAGAAACAAAGGGTGACGTTAATGGAAAACAATACAATGAAATATATTAGAGACCCTCGTTTAACGGACCGAGTTGTAACAGCGAAAGATGCTGCATCCTGGATAAAGGACGGCATGACATTAGGATTAAGTGGATTCACACGAGCGGGAGATGCTAAGGCTGTACCTACTGCATTGATCGAACGGACAAAGAAGGAAAGTTTAAAGGTAAATGTTTATACAGGTGCTTCCTTAGGATCTGATATTGATAAATTAATGGCTGAAGCAGGAATGATTCATAAGCGTATGCCATTTCAAGCGGATCCTACAATGCGCAAAAAAATCAACCAAGGAGAAATGCTATTTGTCGATCAGCATTTGTCCCACATGGCGGAAGCAATTCGTGCGGATGTACTTTGCCCGATTGATTTCGCAATTGTGGAAGCGGTTGCAATCGACGAAAACGGCATGATTATTCCGACAACATCTGTCGGAAACTCTTCTATTTTTGTTGAAAAATCAAAACATGTAATTGTCGAAATTAACACTGCACAGCCAATCGAACTAGAAGGACTTCATGATATTTATGAGACTGGCATGCAAGGAAAGCGTGATCCCATACTACTTAAAAATGTACAAGATCGAATAGGTACAATAGGTATTCCGGTAGACAGTGAGAAAATTATTGGCATCGTGTTCACCCATCAATTGGATTCGGCTTCTACTATTGTGCAACCTGATGAAGAGACACAAATCATGGCCAATCATTTAATTGATTTCTTAAAAAGGGAAGTAAAGGCGGGGAGATTAACAAATCAGCTTGCACCATTACAGTCTGGAATAGGTTCTGTTGCAAACGCGGTATTACATGGACTTATAGATTCAGAGTTTACTGACTTGGAAGTATACTCCGAAGTTCTCCAAGATGCTGTCTTTGACTTAATTGATGCGGGGAAAGTACGATTTGCTTCTTGCTGCTCTATTACATTGTCCGATGAAAAAATGAAGCATGTATATGCCAATCTTGAAAAATATAAGGAACGTCTTATTCTCAGACCACAGGAAATATCGAACCATCCGGAAATTATCCGTCGTTTAGGATTGATTTCAATTAATACGGCATTAGAAGTGGATATTTATGGAAACGTAAACTCTACACATGTACGTGGAACACATATGATGAATGGCATTGGTGGCTCGGGGGATTTTGCAAGAAATGCACGCCTAGCTATATTTGTTACGAAATCAATTGCAAAAAATGGAGACATCTCCAGTATCGTCCCATTCGTATCACATGTAGATCATACCGAACATGATGTGGATGTTATCGTAACTGAACAAGGCTATGCCGATTTACGAGGCTTGGCACCTATTGAGCGTGCACCACTCATTATCCAAAATTGTGTTCATCCATCCTATCGTGAGCAGCTGCTTGAATACTTTGAAGAGGCACGACACAAAGGGGGACAAACACCACATGTATTGGAAAAGGCATTTTCCTGGCATATTAATTATGAAAAAAATGGAACGATGCGTCAGCATGTAAACCAAATATAAACCATGCAAAAATGCCATCCATTGCTATAAGGATGGCATTTCTATTTATCTATGCTTCTATTGCATTAGATTGTTGATAAACGTCTTTATCAAGCTCTTTTGTCGCCTTACCTGTTAAAATTCCAGCTGTCATACTTCCACTCACATTTAAAGCTGTACGGCCCATATCAATTAAAGGTTCTACTGAAATTAATAGACCAACGATCGCAATCGGTAAGTTCATAACTGATAATACGATTAATGCAGCAAATGTTGCACCCCCACCAACACCTGCAACACCAAATGAACTAATTGCTACCACTAAGATTAGGGTAATAATAAACGATGGATCGGTTGGATTAATTCCAGCAGACGGAGCTACCATAATCGCTAGCATAGCTGGGTAAATTCCTGCACACCCATTTTGTCCGATTGATAATCCAAAGGATCCCGCAAAGTTTGCAATTCCTTCTGATACACCGAAGCTTTTCGTTTGCGTTTGAATATTCAAAGGCAATGTTCCCGCACTTGAACGTGAAGTAAACGCAAATGTTAAAGTAGGCAAGCTTTTCTTCACATACTTCACTGGGCTAAGCTTAGCTAATGAAATAAGTACTAAATGAACGATAAACATAACAATAAGTGCCACATAAGAAGCGATAACGAATTTGCCTAGTTTGGCAATTGCCCCATAATCACTTGTAGCCATTACTTTCGTAATTAGCGCAAGTACACCATAAGGAGTAAGTCGTAAAATTAACGTAACAATGCGCATAATAATTGCATATAACGTATCTATTATTTTTGCAAAAAATTCCCCTTGCTCCGGACTTTTTCTCCTAACTCCAAGGTAAGCCATTCCGACAAACGCCGCAAAAATAACAACTGCAATTGTAGATGTTGGACGTGCACCTGTTAAATCTTGAAATGGATTACTTGGTAACAATTCGATAATTTGCTGAGGAATTGTCATATCTTTCACACCTGTGACTTTTTCCTGTAGAAGTGCATTTCGTGCAGCTTCTTCTTCCCCTTGATTTAAATGAATCCCATCTAAATGAAAGCTTAAAGCCGAACCAATACCGATTGCAGCAGCAATCGCTGTTGTGCCTAGTAAAATTCCAATTACGAGGAAGCTGATTTTGCCAATATTTTTCGTCAACTTTAATTTTGTAAACGCGCCAACGATTGAAATGAATACAAGTGGCATAACGACCATTTGTAATAGTTTTACATAACCATTACCAACAATATTGAACCAATCTATTGTATTAACAGTTACACTGTTCGTTGTTCCGTATAAAAGATGAATGATAAAACCGAAAACAATCCCCAATCCTAAACCTGCGAATACACGTTTTGAAAAGGATACATGCTTCTTCTGCATCATAAACAATCCGAAGATTAAAAGCAGTAAAACAATTATATTGATAATAATAAGTAAAGAATTCACTTTTATCCCCCTTTAATAAAGTAATAAGATAGTGCAAGCAAAACTATATTACAATTAATCCAATCAGTCAAGTAGGAATTACTACGAAAATAAATTATTATTTTTTGTTATGCTTTTACAATATGTCAATTAAACGAAAAAAAGTCCTTTCTCAAAAAAAGAGAGAGGACTTCAACCAAAAAAGTTTAATAAGGGACCTTCATATAAATTATTGTCACCTCACCCGCAGACTGAATACACTGCGCTTTCCGCGGGTGAGGTGTGAGCCTCCTCGCACGTACCTCGCTGCGGGGTCTCACATTGCTCACTTTTCCCGCAGGAGTTTACGTGTATTCAGTCTGCTTAGTACTTTTATAATGTTTCTATTCTAATCAAAAATACTAAGTAGAAAGTCATTATTTCTCATATACTATTAGAAAACAGTCTTTAATAAATTACCTTCCAGTTGTCATTCACTGTTGCCTTAACTACTTTCTTTTCTAATATATAGTTCGCGATGAGCTCGGATACGTCTGTAGGAATATCTTTAATGACTGGCTTGTCCTTATACATAAAGTACTCGCCGCCGCCACCTGCACGGTAGTTGTTCATAACTACATCATATTGCCCATTGGGGTCGATTGGGTTGCCTTTATATTCAAGCTTAATGACCCGTTCACCTATTGGCTTTCTTATATCAACAATATACTCGATACCTTCCCACATATCATAGTTGAAATGCTGTGGCTTTGGAGTTGTAAAAGCCGGATTTACCTCTACTTCTCCTCCAGTATATTGTTTAAAATAGGATGCCGATCGTTCAAGTGCTTCTTTCATATCGTTACCCGTAATACGAATGACCTTTAATGTATTAGGGTAAATATAATTTGAAACAACATCCCTCATCGTTACATGCTCAGGAAATCCTGGAGATTGATTATCGAATAAAGCCGTATTTGAAATTTCCACACCCGCTACTTCCATTTGAACATGATTGATAAATTCGATTAATGCATTATCCGTCATTCTTGTTTTCATCGGGTCACGAACAAGCATGTCCCCTTCAATTTTGCCAATTGGTTGATCCAGCCATTTTTGTGTCGCTTCCTCATATTCTTTTACCTTTTCTAAAAGTTGAAGATCTGCTTCAACTCCTGAAACAGGAAGCAGCTCTGAGGACTTTTCAACACATTTCCATTTACCATTTTGATTCTCAAGCTTTAGCGAAACCTTTCCTAAAGCAATTCCATTATTACCTGGTTGCACGACAATGACATCATTGATTTTATTTCCTGCAATTTGGCGATGTTGATGCCCGGTTAATAATACATCAATCTCCTCTACCTCTTGACAGATTTGATAGCCTTGATTTTCTCCTGTTAGCGTTTCAGTTGGTTCACCGGTCTCAAGATCTCTCTCAAATCCTCCATGATAGGAAACAATGACTAGATCAACATTCTTTTCATTTCGTAAAAATGATACCCATTTCTTTGCAACCTCTACTGCATCGGCAAATTCAATTCCTTCAATATTTTCCGGCTGTTCCCAATTCGGTATATATGGGGTCGTTAAACCGAGGATACCTATTTTTAATTCATTAACTTCCTTTATTAAATACGGTTGTCCATAGTATGGCTCGCCTGTTTCTTTATTTAAAATATTCGCTGACAACCATGGAAAATTAGAGTCTTCTATTGCAGATGATAGTATCTCTTGACCGTAATTAAATTCATGATTTCCGAACACTGCTGCATCATACTTCAACTCATTTGCTAATAGAATCATTGGATTGATTTTTTGGTGATCGATTCTTGCGTAATGATAGGTAAGTGGAGTTCCTTGGATTAAGTCTCCGTTATCAATAAGAAGAACATTTTCATTTTCCATTCTTTCTTTTTTTATCAAAGAAGCAATTCTTCCTAAACCGACCTCTGCTTCCTTATTCGTTCCATAATTGATCGGGAAAATATTCCCGTGCACATCGCTAGTTTCCAGTATTGTTAATGTTAGTTGCTTCATTTCTTTACCACCTGTCTATTAAATGTCTGTAACTATTATAAACTAAAATTAATTTAACTCTCTACTATACCTATCTAATAGCAGAAGTTTGAATAATTAAAATATATCACAAAAATAAATAGTGCTATTAACCAAACTTTAATACTTGATTAATATCTCCTTAACAATTAACATTTATCTACTAAAAATTTAATAATAAAGTAATTTTCTTATTTATTTTATAGTCAAAATATTATATGCTTAAAGCGTATTCAAAAAAACTTTTACATTCGGAGGTAAATGTATGCTGAAAAAATTTGCTGCATTATTTCTAGCACTTGGTGTCGTTGCAATGGTAATGGCTGGGTGTGGAAAAAGCGATGACAAAGCAAAAGATGGCAACAAAGACGGTAGCAAAGGATTCGTTCCTAAGGAATTAACAATTGGGTTTGTACCATCTCAAAACGCTGAAACATTAGAGGCAAAAGCAAAACCTTTAGCAGAACTTCTAGAAAAAGAAATTGGTATTCCTGTTAAAGTTAAAGTAACTACTGACTATAACGGTGTTGTCGAAGCTATGGGTTCAAAACAACTTGACCTTGGTTTCCTACCACCTACAGACTATGTATTAGCACACGAAAAAGGATATGCAGATGTATTACTTCAAGCACTTCGTAATGGGGTTGATGCTAAAACTGGAAAACCAACTAGTGACCTAGTAGATTATTATTATTCCGGTGTATTAGTAAGAACGGATTCCGGTATCAACAGCGTTGCCGACTTAAAAGGTAAAAAAATTGGCGTTCAAGCACCTACATCTTCTGCGGGCTATGTTTGGCCGGCGGTTTATATGAAAAAAGAAGGTGTAGATATTCAAAAGGATATGACAGCTATTCAATTACAAGGTCATGATAAAGGTGTACAGGGTGTTCTTAATAAAGATGTCGATGCAGCGGCTGTTTTTGTTGACGCACGTAATATCTTAGAAAAGGAATATCCAAACATTTATAAAGATACTAAATATCTATTCTTAACTGATAAAATTCCTAATGATACAATTAGTGTTCGCCCTGATATGGATCAAAAATGGAAAGATAAAATCGCTGATGCGTTTGTTAAAATCGGAGAAGATAAAGAAGGAAAAGAAATTATAAAACAAATCTATTCTCATGTAGGATATACAAAATCTCAAGACTCTAATTTTGATGTAGTTCGAGAATACACTAAGAAATTTCAAGAAATAGGAAAATAATAAAAAGTTGTACTTAATAACTATGCATATTCACCCTTTCTAACGAGAGGGTTTTTTTATTAAAAAGATGTCTTTTATTGTTACAATCGTTATTCGAGTTATTTTATTTTCCAAATGTCGGTTATTAAGCGGAAACCATTCTAACTACTAGTTATGATCTAAAATTTTAGTTGTTTGAAAACTACTTGCCAGAGTATTTTACTCATTTCTACAAAAAAGCCTTAACATCTTCCTTTTTAAAGAATGTTAAGGCAACATTGATAATAGGAAACTATCAAAAGTTATATAATAATTATATTCTTAGATATATATTTCAAGAGGTGGCTAACTCCTATTTATTTAAAGACCAAACTATTGAGCCTTTTACAGATACATCGTTCTGTGCTGTGTCCAAATGAAGTCTATATTTTCCACCTGAGACTTTAACTTTTGTATTTACCTTTTCACCATGGTTAACCCCTCCACTTTTATAAACTTTCCCTTTACTATCTACAAGCGCCCAGTAAACAGCTGACCAAATTCCGATGTCACCATTAATTTTAACAGTAATTACTCCAGGGTTTGTTGTAATATAGCTACTATTTCTTGCCTTCACTCCATCTATATAAGGACTTAATTCCACCGAGGTATTAGTAGCAGCAGATGACGGGATTGCAAAAACTAACAAACTAAAAATTAAAGCTACAGGTAAAGATAATTTTTTAATAGAATTTTTCATAATGTTGCCTCCTAGTTTTATAATTTTGGTATTAACTAAATATTAATTTAATTTTTACCTGTAAATAATTATAATAAATTCTAGTAAAAGTTTTTATTGGGAAAATAAAGTGCATTTTACTCTATTAAAATAGTATTAATTTTCCTACTTTCCTAAATATCCTTTTTGAATCTATTATTTTTCTTTTTTTAATAATTTGTTTGATGTTTTTTAAAGATATAGAGATGCTTTCACCAACAATACTCTTGATAAACGATTCTTATGGTTTAAATTGAATTATTAATCACATGTTAGATCATGATACCCTTTTTTCACTTGATGCATAGATAAAAAATAAATACTTGAATAAATATAAAAAAAAGCAAAACCCACAGAATCTGTATGTTTTGCTTTTTTTTATTTATATTGGGTACAATCATACTAATCGTTTACGAATAGCAGCAGAGATTAAATCAATAATTGTTACCATAATGATAATTCCATAAAGAATAATCCCTACACGATCCCACGAGTGTCCGTTTAATGCAAAGATTAATGGGGCACCAATCCCCCCAGCACCAACAATACCTAAGATAGTGGCTGAACGTACACTAATTTCAAATCGATATAATGTATACGACATGAATGCCGGCATGATTTCCGGAATAATCGCAAACCATAATACTTGAAGCTTGTTTGCTCCCGAAGCAATTAACGCCTCTCTTGCAGTAAATTCTGTGTTTTCAATCGACTCCCCAAACAATTTCCCTAGCATACCAATTGAGTGGAAACCAAGTGCTAAAATACCTGCGAACGCTCCTAAACCAACTGATTTAATGAATAAGAGTGCCATAATAAGCTCTGGAAACACACGAATACAGCTTAAAACAATTTTACCTAGACTTGAAATTGCGCGGTATTTCGTCATATTTCTTGCTGCCCAGAATGCAAAAGGAACACAAAGAAAAGCTGAAATAAATGTACCTAATACAGCAATTGCTAATGTTTCAAGTAATGTTCGTAATAAATCCTCTCCTGCTGGATCGTAAATATAGTCCCAATCCGGATGAAAGAATCCATGAAAAATCGCCTTCAGTGCTTGAATAGCGGAATCTTTAAACGCAATGGAGGGTGCGCTTGCAAATGCCCAAACATAAATTGCGATAACGATAAGTACAATTGCCCAGTTTCTTATCCGTTTTCCTATTGGTTTTTTTAATTGATTTTGGCTCATAATAATTTCTCCCGAATCTTATTACTTATCGCATCTACTATGATAACCACGATAAATGTATAAATAATAATAGATAATACACGGTCATATTGGAAAAATCCTAGTGCATTATTTAGGAATAATCCAATCCCACCTGCACCTACATAACCTAGAATAGCGGCTGCACGTATATTAATTTCAAAGCTATATAAGAAAAATGATGCATAGTGTGCAATAACTTGTGGAATAACTCCAAAGAAAATCCATTGAATCTTATTTGCCCCAACTGCTGTCATCGCTTCTAGCGGCCCTGGATCAATCGTTTCAATTGCTTCATAAAATAATTTCGCAATAATACCGAAGGAAAAAACAGAAATTGCAAGGATACCAGGGATTTCACCAATCCCAAAAATCGGTACAAATAATGCAGCCAATAACAATTCCGGAATCGTACGGATTAAATTCATTATAAATCTAGCAATTTGATAAACAACTGGAATTCTCACAACATTACTAGAAGAAAGCAATGCTACAGGGATAGCCACGATCCCACCAAATGTTGTACCTAAAACAGCCATTCGAATAGTAGCTAACATTGGTTCTGTTATCGATTTAAAATAACTCCAATCAGGAGGAAACATTTCATTAAGCAAGGTCCCCATGTTTGGAAGCCCATCCCATAGCTTTTGAAATGATACATCTGTATTGAGTGCACTGGCCCAAATGATGACTACAATAAGTAAGAATGTAACAATCCCCTTAACTTTTGACGGTTTTTTCACCTTTATTGAGTTCATTCTTCCTTCTCTCCTAGCAACTCATCTTTCTTAATCTCACGTCCATAGATTTCAGAGAAGACATCATCTGTTGCCTCTTCAACAGGACCATCATATACTACTTCCCCTGCACGTATACCGATAATTCTTGTGGCATATTGACGGGCTAAATCAACAAAGTGCAAGTTTACAATTGTTGTTATTCCTAATTCCTGGTTGATTCGTTTCAAATCATCCATAACTTGTCTAGTTGTAAACGGGTCCAATGACGCAACGGGTTCATCTGCAAGAATAATTTTTGCTTCTTGCGCTAAGGCACGAGCGATCGATACACGTTGCTGTTGTCCCCCAGAAAGTTCATCTGCACGGGAATAAGCCTTTTCTTTAATGTTCACACGATCAAGTGCATTTAAAGCGAGATCCACATCTTCTTTTGGGAACATTCCAAGTAGAGTACGGACAGTAGAGTGATATGCCACTCTTCCAGATAATACATTACGAAGGACGCTAGAGCGTTTTACAAGATTAAAGTTTTGGAAGATCATACCGATATCCCGACGGATATGGCGAAGAGACTTGCCTCTTGCAGCAGTTATAGATTTTCCATCGATGATAATTTCACCATCAGTAATTTCATGTAGCCTGTTAATAGAACGAAGTAGGGTCGATTTACCTGCCCCCGATAGACCAACAATAACAACAAAGTCTCCCTTATTGATGGTAAGGTTTACATTTTTTAAACCTTTCGTTCCATTAGGGTAAACTTTCGATACATTTTTAAATTCTATCATTTCTAAATAATTTCCCCTTTTGGATAATATTTTAATATAAAATTAATCGCAAAATACAACAACTTACAACATTAAATTTACCAGTGAATTCACATAAACTCAAGCTAGATTTTGTATTTATACAAATTTTATATAAACTCAATAATAAATTTACAATCTAGTACTTTTTAATTATATAGTAAAATGCTATTCAATGTATATGGAAACGCTTACTAATTAAGAAGAGGTAGGCAATAGCCTACCTTCACTTTTTCTTTGCTTTGTTATTATTTTGATCTCTATTCTCTGTATTAAATTCAACTAATTCTTCACTAATTTCATTTTGATTTTTCGCATTATTGTTTCTTTGAGCATTGGCATTTCCGCGTTTTGTTCGACCCATTCTATTCCACTCCTTTTTAATTTGCCTTCATGATGTAGTCTAATTAAAAAGGAATGGAATATTCACTATTATCTTCTTTTTCGTTTTCCTTTTTCTTGCTGGCCTTTTTGTTTATGATTGCGAGTATTTCTTTTATGATTTTTATTCGTTTTCAATTGGTTCTTGCCTGACTCAGATGGAGTAAATTGTTCTTTTGCCGGACTAATACTTATCTTTTCAATTTTATGCTGGATTCCTTTTTCAATCATCTCAAGATAGGAACGATCCTTAGGTGCAACAAAAGTAATAGCCATCCCTTTTCCTCCGGCCCTACCTGTTCGGCCAATACGATGGATGTAGCTTTCCACATCTTCAGGGATATCATAATTAAACACATGGGTAACCCCTTCTACATCAATGCCCCTCGCCGCAACATCTGTGGCAACTAAATACTGGATTTTGGCTTCGCGAAAGAGCTTCATTACTTTTTCACGTTTTGCTTGTGATAAATCACCATGCAGTTCCTCTGTTTCATATCCAAAGCCTTTTAATGCATCATTTAATGTACTTGCTCTCCTTTTCGTACGGCAAAAAATAATTGCCAGAAATGGACGATATTGATCCATCATCATGCGTAAAGATGCTTGTTTTGCCCGATCGGTTGTTTCAACAACTAGTTGATCAATCTCATCCACTGTTATTTGTTTATTTTTAATTCGAATATCAACCGGTTTTTTCATATATTGGTTGGCGATTGAGCGAACTTGTTTCGTCATCGTTGCCGAAAACAACATCGTTTGCCGGTTCGATGGTAAGGCCGTTATGATTTCCTTTACTTCCGGCAAAAATCCCAAATGTAACATTTGATCCGCTTCATCAAGGACAAGCATAGATATTTCCGAAAGATCGATTGTTTCCCTCCTCATATGATCTAATAAACGCCCTGGAGTACTAATAACAATATGTATGGCCCCTTTTAACTTTTTCATCTGTTGGGCAACGTCCTGCCCCCCATAAACAGCTAATGCTTGAATGCTATTAAGTACTGCTGTGAAATTTTTTAATTCCGCAGTTATTTGTAAAGCTAGTTCCCTCGTGGGTGTAACAATTAATGCTTGTACATTCGGTTGATTAGGATCGACTTTTTCCAAGATTGGCAAAAGAAAAGCCAATGTTTTCCCTGTCCCTGTTTGGGCTTGAGCAATCACATCTTTCCCTTCAAGGAGTACTGGTATCGTCTCACTTTGGATGGGAGTGGGCTCGGATATACCATTTGATTGTAATCGTTTTTGTATAATTGGTTGAATACCTAGTGTTTTAAAATCAGGCAAATTTATCATTCCTTTAGGTTTTTAAAAATAAGCGAAATAAAGTGATAACATCGCAATGATATTATCACTGAGTATCTATCATACCATTATTCATTAATGTTAATGCCATATTCTTCAAACCAATAATGAATTTGTGCAAGATAGGCGAGTAATTGCGGACCTGTCATCAATTGTCCAAACCACGGGACTTGGAATGCCCTTCCTTCCGATTCAACAATCGCAAGTAACTGATCTTTCTTTAAAAACTCATAAAGAACAGAACTCTTTTCTTGTAAAATTTCATGTAGCCACCCTTTTACTGCCTTTGTATAAGCTGGATGGTGTGTTTTCGGGTAAGGACTTTTTTTACGATAGAGCACATCATTAGGCAGTATTCCCTCCAAAGCCTTTCTCAGTAAGCCTTTCTCACGATTATCATACATTTTCATCTCCCAAGGGATATTCCATGCGTATTCAACCAACCGGTGATCGGCAAAAGGAACTCGAACCTCCAGACTTGCTCCCATACTCATTCGGTCCTTACGATCCAGTAAAGTGGTCATAAACCAAATCATATTTAAATAAAATAATTGTCTCCTTTTTGCCTCAAGCGGATCTTCACCTTCAAGAATAGGGGTCTCCCTAACCGTTTCCTCATACTTAGTTAACACATAATCTTTAATATTCAGCTTTTTATTCCAGTGATCTTTTACTAAATCAACACGCTCATTCACCGACCTCATCCATGGAAATCCTTCCCGCTCCAAATCATCCTTTCGGTGGAACCATGGATACCCGCCAAAAATTTCGTCGGCACATTCACCAGAAAGACTAACAACAAAGTCCTGTTTGATTTCCTTGCAAAACCATAAAAGAGAGGAATCGACATCAGCCATTCCTGGGGTATCTCGAACGATTACTGCTTCCTTTAAATACTCCGCCAACCGCTCTTGAGTGATAACACGATTGTGATGGATGGTTCCAAATGTATTGGTTATTTTGTCTATCCAGTGTGCATCGGAATTAGGTTGAAAATCATTGGCTTCGAAAAATTGGTCATTTTCCTCATAATCGATTGAAAATGTATGCAAAGCACCTAATCCATTTTCTTGAAAGTGATTGGAGGCAATGGCCGTAATCGCACTGGAATCAAGCCCTCCTGACAAAAACGTGCATATCGGTACATCTGATACTAACTGTCGGGTTACCGCGTCTGTAAATAAATAGTTGATTTTTTCTGCTGTTTCCTCCACAGAATCGTGATGCTTCTCACTTTTCACATTCCAGTATCTCCAGACCTTTAGTCCATCTCTTGAGAAGGTAAATGCATGCGCCGGTCTTAACTCATTAATACCGAGAAATATCCCATGTCCAGGTGTTCTTGAAGGTCCTAATCCGAGGATTTCTGTAAGTCCATCTAAACCAATTTCAGTCTTTACCTCCGGGTGAGCGAGAATCGCTTTCAACTCCGAACCGAAGATAACCCCACCAGTATACTCCCGATAAAACAAAGGCTTTACCCCTAACCGATCTCTTGCAGCAAATAAATGTTGTTTCTTTTCATCCCAAATAGCGAATGCAAAAATTCCATTGAAATGATGAATGCAATCCTCTTCCCACTCTAGATAAGAAGTTAATAACACTTCTGTATCCGAGTGACCCTGAAAACGATACCCTTTTGCTAATAGCTCCTTGCGAATATCTTCCGTATTATAAAGCTCCCCGTTATAACATAACGTATAAGTATATTCACCCTTTTTCCGTGACATTGGTTGAATTCCGCATAGAGGGTCCACTACAACTAGTCGTTTATGTCCAAAAGCCGCGTGTTTTGTAAACCATGTATTTGTATCATCTGGCCCACGTCTAGATAAAGTTTCCGTCATATTTGAAACAATCTCATGTGTATTCGATAAATTTCTTTTAAAATCAACCCAGCCTGTTATCCCACACATATATTGCATCTCCTCCTTAACATGTATAAAAAACTGATACTTATTATATGTGCGTTCGCCTAATGGTTGAGTTGTCTACAAAAAAAAACGCAGATTTCCGATTCGAAAATCATGCGCTATTTTTGAGTTTGCCGTCCGGATTTTTTAAAGGTTAGAAAGTATAAATTTTATAGGAGTAATGTTCCTAATAAATATCTGCTTTGTCTAGCTCCAGCGCCTATCGACTAGAAAACTTCAGGACTTTTCCCTACGATAAGTCAACATCGATTCGCCTTACATCACCCGTGTTTCCTTTATCTCAGTCGAAGTCCCGTAAGTCTTTTACGTCGATTAGCAAGGCGCTTTCGCTTTTCTAATCATTTGATTAATTACTTCTGCAAATACGATTCCAATCGCAATAGCACCAGATATCATGAATGCTTTTGCAGCCATTTGTATAGCTGTATTGTAATCATTTGCTACGAAATGTCTCATTGCATCATAAGACATTCCTCCTGGAACGAGCGGAATAATTCCTGATACACTAAAAATAATAATCGGCGCCTTATATATTTTTGCAAATACTTGACTAATCACAGCAATAACGAACGCAGCAACCAAACTAGCTACTGCCGCGTTTGCATGTGAATTGATTAGTAAAACATATATGAACCAGCCAATCATTCCAACAAGTCCACAAAGTAATAATTTTTTCCTCGGTATATTAAAAATTATTCCAAACGCACCCGTAGCGATAAAGCTAGTAATCAGCTGTTGAATCATCACATATTTCCCTTCATTATAATATTGAAAAAAACGAAATAACTACAGCAATCCCTGTTCCAATAGCAAATGCTGTTAAAAATGCCTCTGCACCTTTTGAAATACCTGATACAAGATGTCCTGCCATTAAATCCCGTACCGCATTCGTTATGAGCAATCCTGGAACAAGGGGCATAACGGAACCAATAATAATCTTATCTATTTCATTTCCTAGCCCCGACCTCACAAAAAGGACTGCTAATAATCCGATGATGAGTGAGGCCAAGCATTCCGAGAAGAACTTTACTTGTACGAGGCGATGTAAATAAATAAAACCCGTGAAACCTAAACCTCCAGTAATGATAGCGGGAAGAAAATCATGCCACCCGCCATTGAACATAATTAAAAAACATCCGCTCGATATCGCTGCAGCGGTAATCTGTATCCAAATAGGATAGGCGAAATTCGTTCTTTCGATTACCTTTAATTCGTCAAAAGCCTCACTTAACGATAGTTCGCCACTAGTTAATTTCCGCGATATACTATTTACGATTGTTACTTTTTTTAAATCTGTTGAGCGTTCAGATACCCGAACAAGTTTAGTCGGCTCTGAACCATCGATTGAAAAAATGATACCTGTTGGCGTCACAAAGCTATGTGTTCCTTTAATACCGAACGCATAAGCAATTCTTGTCATTGTGTCTTCTACCCTATATGTTTCAGCTCCACTTTGAAGCATAATTTTCCCTGCCAGTAAGCATGTTTCCACGACTTTATAACTTTGACTTGTGTGAGTTTCCATACCTTTTTCTCCATTTATCATATTAAATTCATTATATATTAACACATCAATCAGCGTTGATTAAGACCTATTAAAAAAAAAGAGAGATGATTGAAAAATCACTCAATTGGTTCAACTTTATTGAAGTTAACAAAAAAAATATTTATACTAAAAGAACAAGTTTCCTATTAATACCCCTTTAATTAGTAAATACCACCTTAAAAATACATATATGAAGGAGACTAACATGCTAATAGGTTTAATCATTATTTTATTATTTGTTTTATTTCTACCTTTCTCCGTTAAGTTTGTTGAGCATAATTTAGAAATATTTTTATTCATTATGGGACTTGCTGCTGTATTAGTTAGTGGAGTATTGGATAAATCACTAATTCTTAAAGCATTGGAAGACCCTATAAATATTTCTCTGGCTGTTTTAATTGCCGGCTTATTATTTAGATGGCTTCAAAAGCCATTGGAGAAAATGATTCTTGGAATAAGCGGGGCTATGCCTTACCAATTATTCTTGGCACTAGTCGTTATTATTTTAGGACTCATATCTAGTGTTGTAACCGCGATTATAGCTGCACTTATTCTTGTTCTCATTGTGAGCGTCCTACGCTTGGATCGAAAGTCAGAAGTTCGTTTAGTTGTTTTGGCATGCTTTTCTATTGGACTCGGTGCAGCCTTGACGCCAATTGGTGAACCATTATCTACTCTTGCGATCAGTAAGCTTCATGAGGACTTTTTCTATCTATTTCGATTAATTGGCCCTGAAGTGATTTCCTTAGTGGTGATATTTGGTATATTAGCTGCGATTTTAGTTAGACCGAAGAATGATGAAGACAGTTTAAAAAGTGATCAAACCACGGAAGGCTACGGAGAAATTATTATTCGTGCATTAAAGATTTATCTATTTGTAATGGGATTAACACTTTTAGGAGCAGGTTTTGAACCGTTAATTACTAAATACTTATTGGATTTGAGTCCATTTATTTTATATTGGATTAATATGATCTCGGCTATTTTAGATAACGCGACTTTAGCTGCAGCTGAAATCAGTCCTGCTATGGGTCCATCAACTATTAAGGCAATCCTGCTCGGACTGCTTATCAGCGGTGGAATTCTCGTTCCGGGAAACATCCCAAATATCATTTCTGCGGGAAAACTAAAGATAACTAGTAAAGAATGGGCAAAGTTTGGGATTCCCGTTGGATTAAGCGCAATGGTTGTTTATTTTATTGTTTTAATCTTTATAAGCTAATTCAATCTATAAAAAAACTGTCTCCAACTAGAGACAGTTTTTTTAATATTATTCCAATCCTTTTGCTGCTTCTTTTACCATTTCGGCTACAGATTCTAGTCCGCCGCCTGATAGGTACCAGTAACCAGGATCTAAGTATACAATTTTGCCATTTTTGTAGGCATTTGTTTTCTTCACTAAGCTATTTTCGATAACTTTTTTCGCATTATTGCCTTCACCTACGGCAGCATCACGATCAATTACATAAAGAATGTCTGGATTTTTTTCATTAATGAATTCCATTGAAATGTTTTGACCGTGTATAGGGTCTGCTTCAATATCATCTGCTGCAGATTTTACACCAAATACATCATGAATTAGGCCAAATCGGGAAGCTGGACCATAAGCTGTTACTTTGCCACCTGAAGTTAATGTGATCAATGCTTTGGCATCACTTGCATCCGCTTTTTCCTTCAAGCTAGCAATTTCTTTGTCAATAGTTGAAAGTTCTTCTTTTACTTGAGCCTCTTTACCGAAGATTTCACCTAAAGTATTTACATTTTGTTTAAATGAATCCATATATTTTTTGCTATCAATTCCCATAAAAATTGTAGGTGCGATTTCAGCAAATTTATCATATGAATCTTGTTGTCTACCAGAAATAATGATTAGATCAGGTTGAATTTCATTAATTGCTTCAAAATCCGGTTCCTTTAAACCACCTACATTTTTATATTTTGCATCCTTATATTTTTCCAAATAAGCTGGTACATTTTGTTGTGGCACTCCCGCCACCGTATCGGATAATCCAAGCTTATCTAAAGAATCTAATGTTCCCATATCAAATACAACAACTTTTTGGGGATTTTTCTTTACAGGAGTCTCTCCTAATTGATGTTTAATCGTAAGTGTATCTCCCTTACTTTCTGAACCATTAGATTTCTTCCCGCTAGTTGAACCGCACGCTGCCGCAAAAATGGTCATTACTGCTATGATTAAAAATAATGATAATTTCCTTTTCATCATTACACCTCGATAAATATATTTTTTTATAAAAATTGTCATTGTAAAATTTTGCGATAATGAAATTCATTCTCAATGAAGGATAAACTGAATACGGGGCGCCATCCGTATGTTCAGTATTTCTTCCTTTTTTACAATCACAACGTTTTATCTTAATTAAGCATAGTAAACACAAATTTTGTTTTCATTGATATTTTGAATAGCAATATCCATTTCATAAATATCTCCTAAAACAGATGAATCAATAATATGATCAGTTGGCCCATTTTGAACGACCCTGCCATCTTTTAAAGCAACGACATGATCAGAGTAACAAGATGCAAAATTGATATCATGAATAACGATGACAACTGTTTTCCCTAATTCATCCGTCAGCTTTCTTAGAACTTTCATAATTTGAACAGAATGTTTCATATCAAGATTATTTAATGGTTCATCTAACAATATATACTCGGTATCTTGAGCAATAACCATTGCAATATAAGCCCTTTGCTGTTGACCACCACTTAATTGATCAAGAAATTTATGTTGAATACTTGTAAGCTCCATATATTCAATGGCTTCATCAACGAATTTCCAATCTTCTGCACTAAGCTTACCTTGTGAATATGGAAAACGGCCGAAGGAAACAAGTTCCCTTACTGTCAATCGGATATTAATATGATTTGCTTGCTTTAAAATCGCCATTTTCTTAGAAAGTTCATTCGTTTTGCACTTACTAACTTCCTTTCCGTCAATAGTGATTTCCCCCATATCCTTTGATATTAGACGACTCACCATTGATAGAAGGGTGCTTTTACCCGCCCCATTCGGTCCAATAAAGGAAGTAATTTTACCTTTTTCTATCGTTAAAGAAACATTATCTACTACACATTTATTACCGTACTTTTTTGAAACATTTTTGATTGTAATCATGCTTTACTCTCCTTTAAAAGTAGATAGATAAAATATACTCCGCCGACAAAGTTGATAATGACGCTTAATGTGGTTGAAAAAGTAAAAACCCTTTCAACAATAAGTAATCCGCCAACTAATGCAATAATACTGATAAAAACAGACCCGGCAATCAAATAAGAATGTCGATATGTTTTCAAAAATTGATAGGAAACGTTTGCTACAAGTAATCCTAAGAACGTAATAGGGCCAATTAATGCGGTAGAAATGGAGATGAGAACCGCTACAATAATAAGTAACCGTTTAACGACATAATCATAATCCACTCCTAGGTTAATCGCCTCTTCTCTTCCTAGTGAGAGCACATCTAAATATTTAGCAAACCGCATAAAATATATGAAAACCAAAATAACTAATATAATAGATAGTGTGAGTAAATCGGTATTGATATTATTGAAGCTGGCAAACATTCGATCTTGAATGATCATAAAGTCATTTGGATCGATAATAACCTGCATAAACGATGAGAAGCTTTGAAACAGCGTCCCCATCACCAATCCGACAAGTAAGAGAAAGTAAATATTTTGCCCTTCTCTTTTAAATAAAAACTTATATAAAAAACTAGCAAACAATACCATACATCCAACACAGAGAAGAAAATTAATATTTTTATTCATTACTACAGTACTTGTTGCACCAAAGATAAAAATGAGAAACGTTTGAATAAGCATATAGAGCGAATCCAAACCAATAATGCTCGGCGTTAAAATTTTGTTGTTGGTAATCGTTTGGAACACCACTGTTGAAAAGGCGATTGATGCGCCCGTAAGAACGATGGCGAGAATTTTTATGCTTCGTTTTGGCAGGACATACCCAGGAAAATTTCCTAATTGGGTAAATAAAAAGATTCCAACAAGGATTGCAGCCAAAACAACTAATATCCCTAGTTTGACTTTATTACGCATACGCCTTTCTCCTCATGAGCAAGTAAAGAAAAATACCGCTTCCTATGACCCCAACAGTTAATCCAATTGGAATTTCGTATGGATAAATAATGATTCTGCCTAAAATATCACAAAACAGTAAGAACACGGCACCTAACAAGGCTGTTTGAAATAGGTTTTTCTTTAAGTTATCGCCGTTATAAATGGAAACGATATTCGGAACGACTAATCCTAGAAAAGGAATTGTACCTACCGTCAAAAGAACGGATGTAGTAGACAGTGCCACAATAATTAAACCGATATTTACTACTAGCTTATAATTCAAGCCTAGATTCACTGAGAAATCCTCACCCATGCCTGCTATCGTAAATTTATTCGCAAATAAATACGCAAGAATGACAAGTGGGATACTAATATAAATCATTTCATATCTTCCCGACATAACCATGGAGAAATCCCCTTGTAGCCAAGAAGAAATGCTTTGGATCAAATCATGCTTATAGGCAAAGAATGTTGTGATGGAACTTATGATATTCCCAAACATCAATCCGACTAGTGGAATGAAAATAGCATCCTTAAATTTAATCTTGCCAAGGATATTCATAAATAAAAATGTACCTGCTAAAGCAAAAATGGATGCCATCAACATTTTTTCCATCATACCTGCCGATGAAAATAGGATTAAAGAAACAAGTATCCCTAATCTTGCTGAATCCATCGTTCCTGCAGTCGTTGGGGAAACAAATTTATTTCGAGACAACTGCTGCATAATTAACCCGCAAACACTCATGCTGACTCCCGCCAAAATGAGACTCACAAGCCTTGGAAAGCGACTGATCAATAAAATATCTCGTTGTTCCTCGGATAAATGAAAGATGTCCAATGGTGTAATATTTTTAACTCCGACAAATAATGAAATGACGGATAAAACAATAAATGCAATTATTAAAACGACTTTTTTCATTGCAAATCCTACTCTTCCCTTTTGAATGCTGGCAATTGGATATGTAATTCAATATTTACGATAATGAGATTCATTATCAGTAGAGGTAATAAAAAAAATGAATGCCATTATTCATAGAATGTTAATGTATCCATTATCTTTGATCCCCGCAAATGATATTCATTATCAATTACAATACTAAACATTTAAAATACTTCTGTCAACACTTTTGGTAAAAAAGACAATTTTAATCGAATTTCTATCCCTTCTATCATTGTATTATATATTAGGCTATAAAATTATGAATATTTTTTACAAATCCGTGAATATATATTATAATTTGACTAATTTTAAGTTGGAGAGAGGCTTGCAAAATGACAAATAAACCATCGTCTCTTAATAATAAAAGCATTGTATTTATTGGATTTATGGGAGTTGGCAAGACAACAATTGGTGAAGCCGTTGCAAAAAAATTGAACCGAGATTTTATCGATATAGATCAAGAGATCGAAAAGGAGTTTCAAATATCTACTACTGAAATTTTCAACATATACGGCGAAAAAATATTTCGCGAAAAAGAAAAGGCATATATCTCTGAATATTGTAGGTGTCCGGAAAAAATTATTTCCGTTGGAGGTGGGGCGTTCCTCCAGGATGAGATTAAAAACTTATGTTTATCCGAATGTATTGTCATCTATCTTCATTTATCTTGGGAAGCTTGGAAGGAAAGGCTCGATTTAATTATAGATAGCAGACCCGTTTTAAAAGGTCGAACATTGGAAGAAACAGAACAACTTTTCTATACTAGGCAGAACATCTATGCCTCACACCATCTAAAAGTGGAAACAGATCAACTGACTGTTGATGAAATTACTGATCGTATTGTCGATCTCATTCAAAAGACTCAATAAGACGGAACTTACTTGAGTCTTTATCTTTTACTATGGCTCTTTTCTGAAAAAATGTTGTTTTTTCACATATTAAGCACGCAGAGTGGATTGGAGCGGAAGGCACTTGACTCCTTCGGGATCAGCTGGACAGAGATGAGACCCCGCAGGAGCGGAGCGACGAGGAGGTTCATCGCAGAACCGCAAAAAAGCAAGTGCCTGTAGCGGAAAGAAACGGTTCATTCCCCAAAAACAACAAACATTACGAAAACAGCTTTTACTTTTTATTTTTGCTGCTAAGAATTCCACGACCAATTCGAACAATCAATCCGAAGAAAAGACCAATTCCTGCTAATATATAAACCATAGTAAAAATCTTTCCAAAATCCGTTTGCGGTACAAAGTCCGGGTGCCCAATCGTACTCAATGTAACAAAGCAAAAATACAATGCATCAAGTACCGATAGCCCTTCTACCTTTGTATAAAATATCGTACCTGATAAAAGCATCACAACAATTAATACAAAGATAACTTGGAATTCTTTCTCTTTAAAGGAATGGAATAATCCATGAAAAAGTCGTTTTAACGTAAGGATAAATGATACCAAGAAACTGCCTCCTAGTTAGTTTAGTTTGATTACTAATTATTTTAGAGAATTGTGGTTAGGGAGTTAAATGATAGTATCTACTTTTATGGCTAAATTATTGGATGATGTACCTAATTGAGTAACTAGTAATATTCAAAATAAACGGAGGTTTTCCGGTTATACTGCGGAATAGAGCTCGGTTTTGGGGATTTAGGCGGAGATTTTCCGATTAAGCAAAGCAAAATTACTCATTTTTGCGTTTTTCGAGTCATTAGTCGGAAACCTTCCGGCTATTTTAGCTAAATTTCAGTGCTATTTCCTCAATAAGGGAAATTTCTCCGCTTATCAAACTCGTTTCAGCATCTATTACACTTGTGGTTCCTGAGAAAAGAAGGCATAGAGAAATTACATCTCTATGTCTTTTTGACTGTGAAGTATGCTTTGAAGTTTATGTGGATTGATCCGTCATTTGATTGCAGAACCCTTTCTTACAAAACCTTCCCCAAAAACGCCTTCGTCCGTTCATTTTGTGGATGTTCAAAAAGTTCTTGAGGGGTGTTTTCTTCGACGATGTATCCCCCGTCCATAAAGATGACACGGTCGCCAACTTCTTTGGCAAATCCCATTTCATGGGTGACGACTACCATCGTCATCCCTTCTTGCGCGAGCTGCTTCATGACCTCTAGCACTTCACCGACCATTTCAGGATCAAGGGCGGATGTCGGTTCATCAAATAGCATGATTTTTGGTTCCATTGCTAATGCTCTTGAAATCGCCACACGCTGCTTCTGACCTCCTGATAGTGAATCAGGATAAACATTGGCTTTATCAGCTAATCCAACCTTCTTCAAAAGCTCCATCGCTTTTGTTTTCGCTTTTTCTTTTCCCCATTTTCTCACCATCATTGGTGCCAACATAATATTTTCTAAAACTGTTTTATGCGGGAATAGATTAAATTGCTGGAATACCATACCGACTTCTGTTCGGATATCATTAATATTTACCTTTTTATCCGTAATATCCGTTCCTTCTATATAGACATGTCCATCTGTAATTGACTCCAATAAATTTAAACAACGGAGAAAAGTTGATTTCCCAGATCCCGATGGACCAATCACAACGACTACCTCTTGAGGTTTGATTTCTATATTTATATCTTTCAATACTTCCGTTTGACCGAAGGATTTTTTTAAGCCTTTCACAGAGATCATTCTTTTGCAAACCTTCTCTCTAAATATTGGATTAAATAGGTTAATGATAGAGTGAGAATAAGATAAATGATAGCAATTGTAATATATGGCTCCCAAACCCTCATATAGGCACCTTGTGCTGATCTTCCCCAGTACAGCAGCTCCGGAGCAGCAATGATAGCAGCTAAAGATGATTCCTTTAATAGTACGATAAATTCATTGCCAAGCGGGGGAATCATTCGTTTAAATGCCTGTGGCAGAATGACCTTTTTCATTGCTTGAGCATGACTCATTCCTAGCGAACGCGCCGCTTCCATTTGACCTTTATCAATTGATTGGATACCAGCACGGAAGATTTCCGCAATATAAGCTGCGGAGTTGAGCGATAAGGCAACAATTGCTGAAAGAATTGGGTTTACCGGCTTCATAAACATCGGCATGACACCAAAATGAATAATTAAGATTTGTACAAATAAAGGTGTACCGCGAAAAATATTAATATACCATATAAACGGAAAACGTATTAGCTTCTTTGACATTTTTCCCATACCGATAAACAACCCAAGAATTAACCCTAAAATTGTTCCAGCAAGTGAGAGACCAATCGTAAGTAGCGTTCCTTGTAAGAAGAAGGGTAAATACTCTTTTACTATACCAAATTGAAAGTCCATCGTCTTTCTCCTTTAGGCTAAAAGAGGCAGACTAAATTAAGTCCAGCCTCTTTTGTTTTTAGTTAAAATACACTGTTGATTTCCGCTCCAGGTACTCGCTTTCCGCGGGCGGTTCGGGAGCCTCCTCGGCGCTTATCGCGCCTGCGGGTTCTCCAGTATACCGTTTTTCCCGCAGGAGTCTCACACCTTCCGCTCCAATCAACATAGCGTCAAAATCAACACTTAATTTTAATAAAGCCTTTATTTTTCAGCTGACTTTAAAGTATCGATATCCGGTTCTACTCCAAACCACTTTTTATAGATTTCCGTGTATGTTCCATTGTCTAGCACTTTATTTAATGCTTTATCGAACTTGGACTTCAATTCGCTTCCTTTTGGAAGGAGAATTCCATAATACTCAGAAGAAAAATTTGTCTTATCGTCAATTGTCTTCACTTTTTTATCGGGATTCTTTTTCACATATTCATTTGCTACAGCATTATCTGTCACAACCGCATCAACATCGCCATTTTCCAATGCCATAAAAGCCATAGCTGAAGTTTCGTATTTTAAAATATTTTTGTTATTTTCACCGAATAATTTTTCACTTGAGATTTGACCGGTCGTTCCATTTTGTACCCCGATCTTCTTACCTTCCAGATCCTTTGCATTTGTTACAGTTGAATCTTTGCCTACTACGATCATATTGATAGATTCAAAATATGGAAGAGAGAAATCATATGATTTTTTTCTTTTATCATTGATTGTTACACCGGCCATTCCTACATCAATACTCTCATCTTTAACTCCCGCTAGCATCGCATCCCAGCCTGTATTTTTAATATCAACCTTATATCCAGCTTCTTTGGCAACTGCATTTAATAAATCCACATCAAAGCCCTCCACTTTACCTTTCTTCATAAACTCAAACGGAGCAAACGTTGCTTCGGTACCGACACTTAAGGTTTTATCACCAGAGCTTGTACCATTTGAACTCTTTCCACAGGCAGATAGAATTAATATACAACTTACTAGTAAAGCCAATGCTAATTTACCGTTCCACTTTTTCATATTTATTCACTCATTTCTATATTTATTTATATGTTACTAAAGATATTAAACTGAAAATCTACATTTTTCAATACTATATTTTTATTTTTATTAACTTCTATTTCCGTGCCGTGTATAAATCGCGCATAATTATTAGCACAGCCAATGGACCCTTTGCTCCTCCTAAAGACACAAAAAGAGCCACAGTCAATATGACCATGGCTTGCCTCTAACTATCTATAAAAGCTTTTTAACCTATTACGTTATTCCTTATATCTCCCGTTACTATTGATTATTACGTATCCATTATCAGTCTTAATTGCTAAAGATTTATGTTGGTCAACTTCTTTAATTGAATATAGTAATGTTCCTTTTTTGAATTTATTAGAAAATGTTTTATTTTTATTAACATTTGTTTCATTATCTAAGTAAATCTGAATTTCTCCAACCTTCTTATCAATTTCAGCTTCTTTCACTTTTTCATCTGAAACAATATTATTGTACCCTTCCCAAACTACAAATGAATTCTTCCAATCTTTATTTGAGGTTTCTTTATCACCACAGGAGGCAATAATCATTATCAAAAATGGGAAAAATATATAGAATGGTTTTTTCATCAGATAATTCCTCCTCAAAGTGGGAAAGTGTACTAGTCTTACATTTCAAGCTCCGTAATCTTCTGCTTTAGTTCTTTTAATTTCCTTTCATACAATTCCTTTTGCTGTTCATCATCCGGAACTTCTTCAGCAATGAGATTAGCAAGCTGGAGTTCGAGTATGCTTCGCTCATTTTTTATTTTTTGAAGTTCACTCGACATATGTGTATTCTCTATCCACTCATCGTATGTGCCGGGATAATCGAAAACATCCCCATCCTCAAGTGAAATGATTCGGTTCGCCACTTTTCTTAGCAAAAAGGAGTCATGGGAAACCATAATGACAGCTCCCGGATACATCACTAATGCATCTTCGATTCGTTCTCTCGTTTCAATATCTAAATAATTGGTTGGTTCATCAAATACGAGTAAATTTGCGTGGGAAAAATATAATTTCACAAAGGCCACTCGGCATTTCTCACCCATGCTTAAATCTTTCACCTTTTTGAATACGTCCTCACGACGGAAAAGGAAACAGGCTAAAATTGTCCTTGCTTCTGTCTGTGTCATATTCGGTAAGGAAAGAACTTGTTCTAAAATCGTTTCTTCATAATCCAAGCTTTCTAACTCCTGCATGAAATAACCGATACTTAATTGCGGATTCTTTGTAATTTTTCCGTAGCTAGGCTCTAGTTTCCCTGTTAATAGCTTTAGTAAGGTGGTTTTTCCGATACCATTTTTCCCAACGACAGCTATTCGATCTCCCCGATTTATCTCTAATGATAACTGATTAAAAAGAGACTTTTCTGAGGAGTAAGAGAAAGAAACATCTGATAATGCCAGCATCGTTCTACTTGAAAATTCCTCCGTATCGATACGATAATTGATATTTTTCGTTTCAGCTGGTTTTTCAATTCGATTATTTTCCAAACGTTCAAGAGCCTTTTCTTTTGCCTTTAATCTTGTCATATTTTTATTTGCCTTTTTCTTTGCAAACGGGTCACGTTCACTTGCGGCAGCATGGGCTTTATCAAACCATTGTCTATACTGGCTCACCGCTTCAGCAAGCTTCTTTCTCTCTGTCTCTTGCTTTTGATATTGCAACTCTAAAGTTTTTTGTTCAAGTTGTTTTTGTTCATGATAGAAAGAATAGCCACCTTGATATTTTCTAGTACCTTTACTTGTCAACTCATAGGTAATCGTTGCTACCTTATCGATAAAATCCCGTTCATGAGAGGTAAAGAGAACGGCACCTTTAAATTGTGATAGCCATTGAACAAGCCAATCAATTGAATCTGAATCCAAGTGATTCGTCGGCTCATCCAATATCAACAGCTTTGGTTCATTTATCATCACTTTCGCAAGTTTCGCCCTCGTCTTTTGTCCACCGCTTAAGTTTTTAAACGGCTGTGACCAAAGTCCTTCTTCTAAGCCCACTTTTGAAAGTTGCCGTTCAATAGCCGCTTCCCAATCATACCCATTCCCATCGATATATTGCTGAAATACTTCCATATAGTCATCGGTATAATTATTTTGGTCTTCTGCCCGCTTTAACTTCTTTTTTAAATCAAGTAGATGTTGATTTTCCATCTCGACAAATTCTCTCGTCGTTCGTTCATCTGTTTCAGTGGATTCTTGGTCCATCCATCCAACTTCATTTTCCTTTACTTTCAATTGAACCGTACCTTTTTTAATTGGTAACTTTCCTAACATACTTTTAATAAAAGTTGTTTTTCCGACTCCGTTATTTCCGATTAATGCAATTCGATCACCGTCACCAATTTCAATTGATGCATTTTCAAATAAAATGTTTCCATTTATTTCAATCGTTATATCTTCAGCTCTTAATAAAAACATACACAGCCACCACCGTTCTATTTTTTTGGATAAAAAAAGCACAGGCATCTGCCTGTGCTAAGTTCGTGACGGTGTGGAAAAATTGGAGAACACAAAAAAAAGCTGATTTCCCCTTTTAAATCCGTACAATATTAAAGCTAGTATCAAAAATAGACATAATTATCCCATCACTCTGACAGCAGGCAGAGCCACTTTTTCGTATAAAATTTATTAGCGAAAAAAGTGTAAGGAAATCATAATGTCTAAATTCGATACCTCCTTTAAGTAGTTACTATTACTATACTCAATTTTGCGGAAAGTTACAACCGTTTCTCTAAGTTTGACCCTTATTTTAGGTTCATTTACTAAAAATAACGGAATCATTGTCCACTTAAGATCGTTTCCGTATCTATCTTTGTTTCTTTTTGATGTGGCTTCCTCATAATCAATGGATATAAGATTAACCCTACTACAAATAATCCAATTCCCAATAAAAATGTCATCATATCGGCTGTTCCTGTTTTGATCACCCAAAGGGAGTAAATAAGAGCCAAGGCAGTGATCATTCCATCCTTTATTCGCGACCCTTTAATCACATCATATGTTTCTCCAGTTAGTACGAGCTTTAATTGATAAATGGCTGAGACTAAATATGGGATAAGATAGGCTAATGTTGCTACAACCATTGCGAAATTATACGCTTGGGTAACTGTCCCCGAAATTGTTGAGAATAAAAAAATTTGGGTCATAACATTTGTTAGTGTTAATGAATTTCTTGGGCTTCCTGCTTTGTTTGTTTTAGCAAAAAAGGCTGGAAATAATCCTACTTTGGCAGCTTGATAAGGCACTTCCGAACTAACGACAATCCAACCGACTGTTGATCCAAATAATGAAACAAGGGCTAAAATGGCAAGAATAAACGGTCCTTTATTACCAACAACTACTCCTAAAGCATCTACTAAAGGTTTGGAAGAATCCTTTAAAACATCCTGTGGCAATGCTCCCATTGTTAATAAGGTAATTCCAATATAGATCACTAATGAAATTAATAATCCAATGATCGTTGCTTTTTTCACATCTCCTTGTGATTTAGCACGATTGGAAAGCATCACGGCAGATTCTATTCCAATAAACGCCCAAAGAGTAGCAATTGCAGCAGAATTCACTTGTCCGCCTAACGAAAAGGACTTACCTGTTGCATCAACAAATTCCTTCGCATTTCCTAAGTTTACTTTATCAAAAATAAAAATTGTAGCAACAATAAATAACCCGAAACCAATAACTTTAGCAACCGTAGCCATTAAATTCATTTTCCCCGCACTATTAAAGCTTTTGGAAAGAATAAGTTGGATTCCCCAAAGCATGATGGAACAAATAATAAATGTGATTGTTTTACCCATCTCTAATTGAAATGAGCCAATTGAAACTAACACTTTCGTACTTTGCATGATCGGAAAAAATGTTGTTAAATACCCCGCGAATGAAATGATTACTGAAGCGGTTGCTGCCCAATTGGCAGCCCAATATCCCCATGCCATGCTATATCCGGCAACTTTCCCGGTCTTCGGAGATGAAAATAAGTTTTGTGCATAGCTTTGTGGGCCGGCCTTTAAATTCGGTTTGCGAATCGCTAAATTTCCGAATACGAGGGCAATCATAAACACTCCTAACCCTGTTGCAACCCATGCCAGCGTTGAACCTAAAGGGCTGGACACTTGTGCTAAATTGGCAGGTAGCATAAAGATCCCGCCGCCAACCATATTTCCGACTACGAAAGTAATTAAAATCAAAAGCCCCCATTTATTATTCATGATGCCTCACCTTTCTATCTGAAAGTCTATTAAACTCGTTCTTTTTAATATGATTTTATTCTATACCAATCCTTTATTTTAGTAAAGTGGTAAATAGATGAAGTAATAAAGTCTAGAAAATAAAAAGATTAAAATTTTTCAATAGGTAAGATTGTTATAATGAACAGGAGGAGTTGATCGAATGGAAAAGATTAAGGTAATTGTATTCGATTTGGATGGAACACTTTACGAGGATACCCATCATTTTGATTATTATGCGAATAAATTATGTGAAAAGCTAGATATAGAGAAACAGGAGCTATTTAGAAAAGATTACGAAGCAATATTAGCAGGAGAACATTCATTAAAAATGGGCGCTGTATTCGATGTTGAACATGATTTGATTTTAACTCATGTAAATGGTCACGTTATCCAGGCACACACATGGGATGGTGAACCTCTTTCGGAGCATGAAGTAGGTGAGCTTTATCCCAAAGAGCTACAATTCAATTTCCACTCCATGTTAAACATCGGAGATTTATGGTGGGTTCCCGCAGCTATTGCTAGGCATTACGGCATTGATAATGAGTCTGCCGGTAAAGCTTTTCTGGAAACCAGACAATATATGATGACTCCTGAGTTTCAAATGAAAGTAGTTCCTGGTTTCAAGGAAGTACTCCAGCAATTATCAGACAATAGAAAACTTGTTCTTCTTACAAACTCGCCAAAACAAGATAGTGAGGTACTTTTGAACAAACTAGGATTCAATCATCTTTTTGATACACTCATTTTTGATGGAAAAAAACCAATTCAAACGAAGGATCATTTAACGAAGATTAAGGAGAAGTATCAAGTTGAGTATCATCAAATTCTATGTATAGGAGATAACGCAATCAATGAAATTTTTCCAGCGAAACGGCTAGGCTGTCAGACGATTTTGATTGACCCGCACGCGATTAGTAAATCGGAAAATGCTGATTATATTGTTTCTCATTTATCAATGCTAGTAAATATATTAAAAACCTTTGAAAGGTAAGACCCTCTCAATGAGGGGTCTCACCTTTTCTAAAGCAAACTTTTATGTATCCAAATCGCTGCCTGTGCTCCTTCACCCATAGCAATCGTTACTTGTTCAGAATGTGCAACGACATCACCTGCCGCCCAAACATTTTTAATATTGGTCATTTTTGTACGTGGATCTGTCAGGATATGTTGATTTTCATGTAGCTGAATACCAATGCTAGCAGCCAGTCCTGAGCGAACATCATTTCCACCTAGTGCAACAAAAGCATGTTCACTTTCAAAATGAAGGTTATTCTCCAGAACAACTCCTTTAAATTGCGATTCCTTTGTTATGACATTTTTGATCGCCTCATTATAGTAGGTAATATTTTTTAATTGTAATTGATTCTGTAGCTGTGCATCTATTTCAGTTTGTTCATGGTTAATATAAATGATGTTGTCTGTCCAATAGGTTAATGTAAGGGCCATATTAGCACCTACATTTCCAGCTCCAATAACAATTGTCCGTTTGTTTTTCACTTCATACCCATCACAATCAGGACACACATAGACACTTACACCAAGACAAGGGTAAATTTCTGGGAAGTTCGGAAGGCGATCCATAATTCCCGTCGCAAATAGAATACGATTTCCAGTATATTTTTTTTCATCTTTAACTGTACATACGAATGCATGATTTTCTTGCTCAATTGTCACAACCGTTTGATTAATAAATTCAACCCCTAAATCTTCGGCCTGACTTCTACCAGTTGTCCTTAAGTACTCTCCACTTACCCCATTTGCCCAACCAAGAATATTATGATAAGCCCGACACAGATTCGATCGTCCATTATGTGAATCAATGACAAGAATTTTGTGCTGATATCTCCCTAGTTGAATAGCCGCCTGTAACCCAGCGATTCCTCCACCGATGATGATACAATCATAAATCAATAGCGTTCACTCCAGCTTTAATTAGTATCGACATAGTTTTTCCAACTTTGCAGCATTTTATTTTTATCTCTTTTATAAATCACTTGAAAGATTAGTCAGAAACATCTTACTATTAATAAAAGATATCTTTTAAGAAGGAAGTGTTGTGATGAATTTTAAACCTCGCTGCATACCCGCAGAGTTGCAAGTTACCCAGTATTTAAATTGGAGAATGAGTTTATCTCCCAAAGAACATTCATACTATTTAAACCTAGAAAAGGGGTTTATTGGCGAACAAAGAGTCGACGAATGGCTAAAGAATTTGTCAGAGGATTGGCTTATACTTGATGATTTACTATTAGAATGCAATGGTACTGTCTTTCAAATCGATAAGGTATTGATTTCTAATCAGAAGATATACATTTTTGAGGTAAAAAATTACGAAGGGGATTTTTATATCGAAGCAGATAATTGGTATACACTTTCTGGAACTGAAATAAAGAATCCATTACTACAGTTGCAACGCAGTGAATCCTTATTTCGAAAATTACTCCAAGAGTTAGGATATCATTGTCAAATCGAATCCTATATTATCTTCATCAACCCCGATTTCCAACTTTATCAAGCTCCACGAGATCTTCCTATTATTTTCCCAACTCAACTTAATCGATTTCTAAACAAACTAGTTACAATATCACCAAAAATAAAAGATAAACATATAAAACTAGCAAAACATTTAGTATCCCTTCATATTCATACATCTCCTTACAAACGGACAATTAATTACAACTTTGATAATTTAAAAAAGGGGATCATTTGTACACAGTGCCACTCATTTATTGCTGAATTCCATAAAAATGTATTAATTTGCGATTCATGTGGTTATAAAGAAAAAGTAACATCTGCAGTTTTACGAAGCATAGAAGAATATCTTTTTCTTTTCCCTGAGAAAAAACTTACAGCAAATGCCATGTATGAATGGTGTGAAATAATACCGAAAAAGACCATTTACAAAATTCTCTCAAAAAATTTCAAAATCATTGGACATGGTAAATATTCGCATTATTTACGCTAAGACTGAGATAAACAATCATATTGAATCACTTATTGGACAAATGGTAAATTTTTGTGATATTAATAGGTACTTTTAATGCATTCTAGAGGATACTGAAAGTTCCTGAAGGTGTCTAGCACTTCCTTTTCTTCATTAGAGATACTTATTTTTGTTTTCTTGATCATGATGTGACTCATGAACCTCTTTGGAGGTACTTCCTTTCGTCCATTTGCTCATGATGTACCTCATACCCTCTTTTGAAGGTACTTTCTTCTGCTTTCTCTAGCATGATGTGACTCATGGCACTCTTTGGAGGTACTTCCTTTTATCCATTTGCTCACGATGTACCTCATACTCTCTTTTTGAGGTACTTACTTCTGCTTTCTCTAGCATGATGTGACTCATGGCACTCTTTGGAGGTACTTCCTTTTATCCATTTGACCAGGATGTGCCTCATACTCTCTCTTAGAGGTACTTACTTCCGCTTTCTCTAGCATGATGTGACTCATGGCACTCTTTGGAGGTATTTCTTTTTATTCATTTGCTCATGATGTACCTCATACTCTCTTTTTGAGGTACTTACTTCTGCTTTCTCTAGCATGATGTGACTCATGGCACTCTTTGGAGGTACTTCCTTTATCCATTTGCTCATGATGTACCTCATACTCTCTTTTTGAGGTACTTACTTCTACTTTCTCTAGCATGATGTGACTCATGGCCCTCTTTGGAGATACTTCTTTTCATCCATTTGACCAGGATGTGACTCATATCGCCAAAAAAAGGAATCACATACTTATTAAAATGAACCATTGTCAAATCATGCATTTCCGTTGATAATATTTTAGGATAGTATAGAAAATACAGAAAGGTGTTGAACATCTTGGGAAAGCTTCTGGCAAATTATAAATCGACCATTCTACTACTCCTTTCTATTATTATAGGCGGAATAGCAGGGGTTATCTTCGGTTCGAAGGCAACAATAGTGAAGCCTTTTGGAGATCTATTTCTTAATTTAATGTTCACCATTATTGTTCCGCTAGTCTTTTTTAGCATTGCTTCGGCGATTGCAAACATGAATGGAATGAAAAGACTTGGAAAGATTATGGGAAGTATTTTTTTAGTTTTTATTATAACTGCCCTTATTTCAGCTATTTTAGGTTATATTGGTGCAATTATCGTTGATCCTTTGAAAAATACAGATATTTCTTCTATTAAAAGCATTATGTCATCTTCAGGTGAACAAAAGGCGGATGATGTAACTTTTCTTGGACAACTTGTAAAAACATTCACAGTAGGAGATTTTTCGGAGTTATTTTCGAAAAGTAATATGCTTCAATTGATTGTGTTTTCGATTTTGTTCGGACTAGCAACAGCGATGGTTGGTGAAAAAGGTAAACCCATTGCGAATCTATTGTCATCCGGTTCCGCTATTATGATGAAATTTGTAAAGTTTATTATGTACTACGCACCAATTGGTCTTGGATGCTATTTTGCCACGGTTATTGGTGAGCTTGGTCCACAAATTTTAGAAGGTTATGTTCGTGCGTTTGTATTATATCTTATTCTTGCCATTATTTATTATTTTGGTTTTTTTACAATATATGCTTTTTTCGCGGGTGGCAAAGAGGGCGTAAAAGTATTTTGGAAAAACGCTATAACCCCCTCCATTACAGCGATTGCTACTTGTTCAAGTGCAGCATGTATACCTGTTAATCTGGAATCCGTTAAAAAAATGGGAGTTCCAAATGATATCGCAGAAACGATTGTTCCTCTTGGAGCAAACACCCATAAGGATGGATCCGTTTTCGGCGGGGTTTTAAAAATTGTCTTTCTTTTTAGTTTGTTCGGCAAAGATATGACAAGTGTAACTGGAATTCTAAGTATTATTGCCGTTTCATTTTTAGTTGGTGCCGTTATGGGCGCGATTCCGGGTGGCGGGATGATCGGGGAAATGCTTATTCTTAGCGTGTTTGGATTTCCACCAGAAGTGCTGCCGATTATTGCAGTAATTAGCACAATTATTGATGTACCGGCTACTTTATTAAATTCTACTGGTAACACAGTTTGCGCCATGATGGTTAGCAGACTTGTCGAAGGAAAGAATTGGCTGAAAAAAGCGTTCAGTAAAGAAAATGCGTTATCTTAATCTAGAGGTGTTTCACCCTCTAGATTTTTTGTTAACAACTAAGTATGATATAATCATGCAATTAAATGATGATTTTATGGAGGCAATATGCTTACTTTTGAAGAAAAATTAGCGATTATTGAATCGTTTCCAGAACTACAAAGAAAAGACGTTTCTTTAGGGCGAATTAATTTCCATTATGAGGAAAGTGCGTCAGATAAAAAGAATGTTGTCTATCATTTGCACCCGAACGGAAATGGTTTTGTCTATGCTGAGCTTTTGAATGGCTATGAAGTGAATGATAAAGGAATGACTAATATCCGTGACTTTACGGAGGAAGAACTGCGTACAATCATTCAAAAATCAATCCTTTCACTTGCTCCAAAAACAACGGTGGAATCGTCCATTGTAGGAGATCAATTTGAAGAAAAATGGATCAACCAAGACAATTTTACATTAGTCCTTGTGAATGAAGATGATATGTGGAATGTGTATGCAGGGCTCAATCTAGATGGAACATTTAACTCTTACGCAGAAGCTGCGGAATATTTAGACGAAGAAGGGTTCTCGAGATTATAGGAACATAAGTGTAAATGTAAAGTCCCCATTAGTAGTGCTGGTCTTTTCCAACCTATTGATGGGGACTTTTTATTTTTTCAATCACCTTTCTTTTCTCATAGCTTATCTGCACAATATTGTGTGTTACCGGACTTGCAGAACGACATAGTATAGAGATTATGGAGGTGAAATTGTTGAAAAAACTCTTTTTTGTCCCTTTTTTTCTTTTTGCTATCTTACTCACAGGCTGTTCTAATGACCCCGTACAAGATGACCTACTAAATTATATTAATAAAGAGATTGAAGTAGTAGCTGATTTGGAAAACAAGGCGGTTTCAAAATATGAAAGTGTAACAGGTGTCAATTATACAAATGATCAAACATTATACGATGCCTTATTGGATGAAATAATTCCTACCTACCAAGACTTCTTAAAGAAGTTGGAGGACATTAGCATTGAAACCGATGAAGTAAAAAAAATACATGAAAAGTATATTGATGCAGCCAATCTTCAATATGATGCATTTGTAAAAATACTAAATGCACTCCAAAAACAGGACATCACAATCATCGAGGAAGCGAACGGAATGCTTGCTGACGCCCGAAAAATGTTCCGCGACTATCAAGACGACATAAAAAAGTTAGCTAAAGAACATGACGTCGAACTGAAAAAGAACAAAAAAAATGCAGCATAAACACATTACTCCCGCCACAACTTCCTAGAAAAACCCAAATTGTCCACTACCGGTGGAAACTGTCCATATTCGGTGCCTGACACCAGTGTAAAGACACTTTGTAAAAACACCTTGTAAAGGTACTTTGTAGAGACACCAATGGTACACAAAGAGAGGCTAACCCCTTGTTCAAGATGGTTAGCCTCTCTTAAAGTTTGTTATTAAAAAACGGTTGATTACTGCTAGGACAATGGATTTGTCACTTTGTTCTGATTAGTTTTCTTCGATTTCTTTGCGGTTTTTCTTGAATAGTTTGGATAGTACTTCGTAGACGATTGGGACGACTACTAGTGTTAATAGTGTTGAGCTTATTAATCCACCAATAACGGTAATTGCAAGTCCTTTGGAGATTAATCCGCCGCCGCCTTCACCAAGTGCTAATGGAATCAATGCACCAACTGTTGCAATGGCTGTCATCAGGATTGGACGGAGACGTGTTGCTCCTGCCTCTAATACGGCTTTACGCATTGTCATTCCGTCACGTTCCATACGAATAATTCGATCGACAAGAACGATCGCATTCGTGACAACGATACCGATGAGCATTAGTAGTCCCATCATAACCGGAACAGAAATCGTTTCGCCAGCAAGAAATAATCCGACAAACGAACCGATTACAGCAAATGGTAACGAGAATAGAACCGCAAACGGTGCAACTCCTTCACGGAATGTAACAACAAGGATAAAATACACAATGGCAATAGCCGCTGCCATCGCTACACCAAGTTGTGTAAAGGCATCTGCCATATCAGCCTGAACACCACCAACTTCAGAGCTGACACCTTTAGGTAAATCTAATTTATTGATATCTTTATCTACCGCAGCGGTAACTTTTGATACGTCTTTGCTTTTAATTTCGCCCGAAACCGTTGCATAATATTCACCTTTACTTCTTGAAAGTGTATTTAACGTCGTGCCTTTCTTCACTTTTACAAGGTCAGAAAGTGGCATTGCTTTCCCTAATGCCGTCGGTATTTTCTTGTCCAAAATATCATCGATTGATTCAGGTTGGGCTGATTGTTCTTGTTGAACGATTACATCCAATGAATCTCCGTCTTTCTCTACTGTCGTTAAAACATCTTTTGTTTTTTGCGGATTTAACATTCCAACAATCTGACCTGTCGTTAATCCATATTTCATCAAGTTGTCTTGTTCTACACGGAATTTATACTCCACATAGGCTTCTTCAGCACTTGAAGAAACATCTTTAAGATCGTCATTTTTATTTAATAAGTTTTCTACTTTTGTGATCGTTTGGTTTAGTTTATTTAAATCTTCACTGTAGAAAGTATAGCTAACTTCATTCGATGACATTGAAGATGCAGAGAAGTTTTGGCTTTTCCACGTACCTGGTTGATCAATATTCTTGACATAGTCCTCAATTTTTTCTTTCACTTTCGGGAAGTCTTTCATGTCCGGATCGAAAATCAAGTACATTAGACCACCACCTGAGCCACCGCCCATCATCGCTGCTTGTGTGTCGCCAGGCTCTGTAACAGATACTTGAACGATATCAATATCGTCACGTTTTAACATTTTCTCTTCTACTTCTTTAATATGTTTTAATGTTTCGTCATGAAGCTCTCCTGCTTTCGGTGTGTATGTTAAATACATGACTTTTTCTTCTTCACTACCTAGAAAACTAAAGCCGATCAGTGGCGTCAATGCCAAGCTGCCAGCTAATAACACAATGGCAATGATGGAAGAAATCCATTTATGGTTGAGTGTTTTTTCCAAGAAACCTTTATACCAATTAGCAAGCTTGCCGGCTTCTTTATGACTCTTTTCCGTTCGTTCCCCATATAACTTTTTCTTAAATAAGAAATGAGATAGAGCGGGAACAATGGTAATCGCCACAAGTAATGAAGCACCTAGAGCAAAGGCCATTGTTAAGGCAAATGGCATAAACAACTCGCCAACCATGCCGCTAACAAAAACTAATGGGGCAAATACAGCAACCGTTACTAATGTAGATGACATAATTGGTTTAAACATTTCAATCGTCGATTCCCGTACAAGAGCACGGCCAGTTAATTTTTCGTCCTTCAAGTGCAGACGACGATAGATGTTTTCTACCACAACAATCGAGTCATCGATAACCCTACCGATAGCAACCGTAACTGCCCCGAGGGTCATAATATTTAAGGTGATTTCCATCCAGTTCAATAGCAAAAATGCCATAAAGATAGAAACTGGGATCGAAATGATCGAAATAAGCGTCGATTTGAAATCACGTAGGAAAAGAAGAATGATCAATACAGCAATTAAACCGCCAAAAATCGCCTTTTCAACCATCGTTGAGACTGAATCTTCAATCGGTTTACCTTGGTCAAGAGTAATATCGATTGCAAGGCCATCGTATTTTTTCTTCTCATCTTTTATAAGCTCTTTCACCTTGTTGACTACATCGACTGTATTAGCTTGCTGATCTTTTACAATTTGAATCGTAATTGCGTCTTTACCATTTGTGCGGGAAACAGATTCAACTTTTCCAACCTTTTTAATGGTCGCAATATCCTTAAGCTTCACAAATGGGGATGGATTCGTTGCAGATGGTGTAACAGGAATCAACATATTTTGTAATTCCTTCACAGTCATGAACTTACCATCTATCGCAACAGCCTGTTCACCTTCTTTAAATTCATAAAGCCCTAATGAAACAGACATGTTGCTTGCTTGAATAATTTCTTTCACCTTATCAGGCGTTAAACCTAATTTATCCATTTTATCTTTTTTGTAAGTAAGATCGACTTCCTCAATGTGTTGCCCGGTAGTCGTTGCGGATGCTACGCCATCAAGCTTTTGAATCTTTGGAAGAAGGGCATCTTCAACGGTTGACGTTAATTCAACAATATCTTCTTTTGAACTACTTACACTAAGAGCCACGACCGGCATCATATTCATACTAATTGCGGATGTTTTTGGTTTTTCCGCGCCTTCCGGTAATTCAAGTGAATCTAAGACAGATTTTAACTCTCGTTTTGCTTCATCCATATCAATACCATATTCATATTCCACTTGAATGCTTGCCATATTTGAATACGAATTGGAGTAAACGGATTTGACATGGTCAAGTCCCTCAACTGCTTGTTCAATCGGCATGGAAACATCATTCATTACCTTTTCAGGAGTTGCGCCAGGGTAGACATCTGATACCATCAAGTATGGAATTGAAATATCCGGAATTGTTTCCATTTTCATTCTTGTGCCTGAGTAAATTCCCGAAACGGTAATAATGATGGTTAATAACCAAACCGCAAGTTTATTCCCCAAAACAAAATTAACTAATCCTTTCACCTTTACACCTACCTTATTTGACATGTTGAACTCAATTACTTATACTAATGACCGATTAGTCAATTGTCAATAAAAGACCCTAGGAGTGAGCAAATAAAATGCAAAAAAAACAACTAATTATGGAAAAAGCGTTAGAATTATTTGCTGAGCAAGGATTCGAGGCAACTTCTGTACAACAAATCACCGATCATTGCGGGATCTCGAAGGGTGCTTTCTACTTGTCCTTTAAATCAAAGGATGAATTGATTTTGGCCATTATCGACTACTTTATGATGCAAATAACCGCTGAGGTTGACCGAATAGTCAAAAGCTCAATAAATAATGATAAACTTTTATATGAATTTTATTATGCTATTTTTCACGCATTTCATCAGAAATCAGATTTTGCACAAGTCATGATGAAGGAACAGTCCCATTCACTCAATCAGGAGTTATTCTCTAAATTGCAGTACTATAATCAACTGTTCGATCAATCGATTCTATATATGATTGACCGTCTATATGGAAAAAAAGCAGCTGCCATAAAATATGATCTTATGTACTGTATTCGAGGCTTTATGGGGACCTTTTCCCATTTGTTGTTCTTTTATAACTTTCCAATTGACTTAGAAAGCCTGTCCAAGTCTCTAGAGGAGAAAACCAATTTCCTTGCCCAACATACAACCATTCCCTTTATTTCTGAGGAATTGGCAGAGTTATGTAAAATAGCAATTCCAGAAGAATTAACAAAAGAAAAAATGATTAAGAGTATTAACCAAAAGATAATGGAACTAGAGGAATCTATAGAAAAGGAGTCCCTAGTCCTCTTAAAAGAGCATCTAATAAAACCCGTTTATAGCCCTGCCATCGTCAAAGGATTATTAGAAAATATTCGAAATCATCCTCAATGCAAATGGCTTTCCTATTTATTTAGTCAATATTTCGGGACTTAAGACCAGACCCTTTGTCAGATCCACCAAAAACAGCAGGAAGTTACACTCCCTGCTGTTCGTATTGGACTTGGTGTAGTTTCGCGAAGATGCCGCCTTTTTGGATGAGTTCGTTGTGTGTTCCTTCTTCGGCAATGCCATCCTCGGTAACAACGATGATTCTGTCGGCGCTTTGAATAGTTGCTAGACGATGGGCAATGATTAAGGTAGTTCGGTTCATTGCTAATTCATTTAACGCTTGTTGGATGATCCGTTCCGTTTCAGTATCAAGTGCCGATGTTGCTTCATCCAAAATTAAAATGGGCGGGTTTTTCAAAAACATGCGCGCAATCGCAATTCGTTGCTTTTGTCCACCGGAAAGCTTCAGTCCTCGCTCGCCAATTTGCGTTTCATATCCAAATGGCAGAGAATGAATAAACTCCTCTAAATGCGCACGTCTTGCGGCTTCTACGATTTCTTCTTCTGTCGCATCTAATTTTCCATAGGCAATGTTTTCACGCAACGTTCCAGTAAAGAGAAAAACATCTTGTTGAACAATCCCAATTTGTGATCTCAATGATTGTTTTGTCATCTCACGTATATCGATTCCGTCAATTAAAATTCTTCCTTCGTTCACATCATAAAATCTCGGAATTAGCGAGCAAATGGTCGTTTTCCCTGCACCAGATGGGCCAACAAAAGCAATCGTCTCCCCTGCTTGAATTGATAAATCAATACTTTCCAGCACAGGCTTATGTTCATCATAACTAAAGGAAACATTCTCAAACTCAATATCCCCGTGAAGATAAGAAATTTCAGTTGCACCCTTTTGATCCACGACTTCCGGTTCTTGATCAATCATCTCAATAAACCGTTTAAAACCAGCCATTCCTTTCGGATAGAGCTCCATAATTGCACTAATTTTATCCACAGGTTTAAAAAGCACGTTTACATATAGGATAAAAGAAACGAGCTCCCCATATGATAAATGATTATTGAAGCTTAACCATGCGCCATAGATCAATACTGCTAAAATAATGAATCGAGTCATCATATAGATCCCCGAATTACTAAACGACATCACTTTGTAACCGCTAAGCTTTGCCTTTCTAAAACGACGATTATTTTTTGTGAATCTAGTAATTTCATAGTTTTCATTTGTAAAAGATTGAACAACACGTACCCCGGAAACACTATCTTCCACACGGGCATTGACGTCTGCTATATCACTATACATTTGCTTCCATGCTTTATTCATTTTTATATTACAAACCGCAATTAACCAAATTAAAAAAGGAACAATAATAATTGTTACTAAGGCTAATTGAACATTAATCGTTAACATTATCCAAAATGCGCCAACAAAGGTCATAACAGCAATAAACATATCTTCCGGCCCGTGGTGGGCAAGTTCACCTATATCAAACAAATCATTCGTAATCCGGCTCATAATATGCCCTGTTTTCGTATTATCAAAAAAGCGAAACGATTGCTTTTGGACATGCTGAAATAACTGCTGCCTCATATCTGTTTCAATATTGATTCCGAGCTTATGCCCCCAATAATTGACTATATATTGCAAAAACGTACTCATAACATAAAGTGCAAGCAACCCGCAGCCCACTGACACAATCGTAGACCAATTTCCATCCGGTAAAAGGCTATCGATAAACCATTGCACAGCAAGCGGAAATCCTAATTCTAATATCGCAACAACGACCGCACTGAAAAAATCAATCATGAATAATTTCTTATGCGGCTTATAATATGAAAAAAACCTGCGTATCATGATGCATCCCCCATCAATTTCTATTCATCTTTAGCGATTATAAATTTTATCATGAATGGAAGCAATCAATTGTACATAATTATTATAATTTTTATTCTAATCGATGATTCGGATATGTAATACTCCCTATTGAACAACTGAATATTTATTATAAGTACAATAAATACAAATAGCGGGTACGTGCACCCGCTATTCCGAGGATTTCTTCATTCCCAACACCGACTTGACCGCCTGTTCAATTTCCTGATACCCTGTGCATCGGCAAATATTCGATTCAAGCCATTCTTGAATAACTTCATTTGATGCATCTGGGTGTTTCTGAATGAGAGAATGGCAATTCATAATAAATCCCGGCGTACAGTAACCACACTGAAATGCAAACGTTTCAACGAATGCTTCTTGAATAGGTGCTCCTCCTAGTCCTTCTATCGTAGTAATCTGTTTATCGACTGCTTCAACCCCTAACATAAGGCAGGATTTCATCGGCCATCCATCGATATTTACAGTACAGGCACCGCAATCCCCATTTAAACATCCAGGCTTTGCCCCAGTTAACCCAAGCGTATTTCGTAGTACATTAAGCAAGGTTTCTGCTGGCCTTATATTTACCGTCCTTTGCTCCCCATTTACATGTAATATAACGGAAACTAAAGTAGACATAACTAAACCTCACTCCTTCTCCAATTCTACCAAAATATCAATCAATGTATTTTTTAAAACGAAGAGTCGATACTCTGAAGAACCCTCTACATCATTTAAGACCGAAGAAGGAAGCTTTCCTATTGCTTGATTGACCCTTACTTCCAAAGAAAGTTGATTATTATTTAGAAACTCCTCCATTTCAAAAGCACGAAACGGGAAAGAGCATAGGCCACTTATAGCTACTCTTATCTTATTTTCCACCTTTAATGCCGCAACAGTAATAAGAGGGTAACCGGTATTCCATTGTTTCCGTTTTTTCACCGTCATGTATGGTGCACTAATCAACTTTTGATCGGTACTAACTTGGAGGAGAAATGACCCTTCATTCAAACAGAGACACTCCTTAAAAACTTCATGAATCGGATAAAATTTAATGCCATTATACTCAGCAACTACTATTAGACTATCAGCTAATAAAAAGGGCAGTACCGCTTCTCGATAAAAGATTTGGGCACAAATATTTCCGCCTACTGTAATTTTCGTACGAGCCGTATGATCGGCAATTTCACTTATTGTTTTAGCTAATAGTGGAAAGGGATTCGTTTCTTCGATTTGTACAAGCGAAAGACCTCCACCAATGATTAGGCGATCTTCACTAGCATATACGACGTTATATTCGGGGATTTTTTTCAAATCAATGACAGCATCTGTATACACTTTGTTTAATCTTCCAAGAGTGATGATTTCCGTTCCGCCTGAAAAAAACTTCGGCTTTCTCCCATCGAGCCTCAGTGATTGGTACAAAGATGTTGCTTGTTCAATGGTTGACGGTTGATAATAATCAAAATCATAGGGAATCACGTATGGTGCCCTCCTTTGTCCTCCATATCAGCTCCGGAATAAGGGGGAGGTGATGCAGCGATACTCCTGCCGCCTTCGATAAACTGTTCCCTAATGCAGCAGGCATTCCTAATATTCCGTGTTCCCCAACACCTCGTAAACCGTACGGAGCATCTAACATAGGGGTTTCGATAAAATCTACTAAATACTCGGGATTCTCCCCATAATGAATTGGACGATAGGTTCGTAGTTGAGGATTTAGCATTCTCCCTAACTCGTCAAAAATAAAAGTTTCTCTCCCTCCATAAGCAAGCCCCATACTCATCGCCCCCATCACTTGCCCTCTTGCTGTCTTTTCATTTAAAACCCTTCCAATATCCACAACTGTGCTTGCCCGAATAATTTTATAAGTATAATCCCTTCGATCAAATTCTACCTCCACGACCGAAGCACATACCGTCCATTCAGGACCGGGCTTCCCGGCACCTGTCTCGCGGTCAATATTTGTTAATCTTCGCAAAATATAATTTCCCCTACCGATAATTTGCCCCCCAATTGAGTTGCCATTTGGGTACATGTAGCCATAAACGATTTCGGGAAAATCAAGTCCAACGTTCGGATCATCTCTTAAAAATACACGCGAATTTGCCACTACTAAATCCTCTTGCGATACGCGTAAAACACATGAGGCAACCTCTTTTAACTGTCGTTCCACATCATCTGCAGCTTCCAGCAGTGCTCTTCCTGCCAGAAAAGTTCCTCGGCTTGCTACCGTTTTCCAATGTTCAGGCGTTGTTTGTGTATTCACTTCCATTCGAACATGAATCTTATTCACATCCATTTGTAAACGCTCGGCAAGCATTTGTGCAAGAACGGTTTTTGTTCCTGTACCAATTTCAATGACTCCCGACATTAAATTAATGCTTCCATCAGTATTAAACGTCAATATCACACCCGAGCTTGAATTAAGGTCAATGGTTGACGTTTTCCACCCACAGCTAGCCCCTTTTACACGGACAATTCGATCATTTACTTCTGTTATTTGACCTTCATCCCAATTCGCCAATTCCTTTACTCGATCAATGCATTTTCGTAAATCACCGACCATACTTTGATTAAGTACGACTTGCGTTGGAGTTGTTTGTCCGGGGAGAATTGCATTTTGGTAACGTAGATCGAATGGATCCATTTGCAATTTTTCTGCTAAAAGATCCATCGTTCGTTCGAATGCAAATAAAAGCTCAGAGTGACTGAACCCGCGAAACGGTGCTGCATAAGGATGATTCGTATACATACAGTACGAATTACACCATATATTTTCAATGTAATAAGGCCCTGTGCAGTCAACAGCTGCTGCTCTACTAAGATCAATAGATTTATCTGAGTAGGCACCTCCATCAAATAAAAAAGTGATTTCGGCTGCCTTTAATATTCCCTCCTTTGTACATCCTAATTTAATCGTTGCATCAAGTCCGATATGACATGGTGCGGAAAGCATATCCTCTTCTCTTGAATAGGCGAGTTTAACAGGACGCCCGCCAACGGCTTTTGAGGCAAGATAAGCAAGAATCTCCGTTTGTACAGACGCCTTGCCACCATATGCCCCACCTACAAGTGGTGTGTTAACAATAATCTTCCCGACATCTTCCCCAAAATAGTGGCTAATTAGCCTCTTTACCATAAAAGGTGCTTGGGAGGTCGTTGAAATGAGGATGGTTCCATCAGGTTTTATTTCTGCAGTCGAGCATCGCGTTTCCATTGCAGCATGATCCGAAGGTTTAAAGGAAAAACTTGCCTCGACTGTTACATCGCTCTCATTCCATCCTTGTTCGATTCTGCCTTTGCGAATTTTTTGTAAACTGGCTATATTCGTTCCTGGAACCGGATAAACTGAAGGGATCTTTTCGTATTTACCTAGGTTTTCGTGTATGATTGGAGCGTTTTCACTGAATGCTTCAGATGGTGAATTGACAACTGGTAGGGGTTCATATTGAATTTTAATTAGGTTCGCGGCCTTTTTAGCGAGGAATAGAGTATCTGCGACAACTAATGCGACAACTTCTCCATGGTAGCGAACCTTATCAACTGCTATCGGTGGACGGTCGCGCATTTCCTCTCCGGTTAAAGGAAATCTTTCACCAGCAATGACGGCCCTCACACCAGTCATCTTCTGAGCTTCTTCCGTATCTATTGATTTAATGATCGCATGACCTAATGGACTAATTACAGTAGCCGCATGTAACATGCCCTGTGTTGTGAAATCATTTATATATTTTGCATTACCTGTCACTTTATCAAATGCATCCTTACGTATGATACTTTTTCCTATTATATTCAATGTCTTCCCCTCCCCGACTTGTTTTTGTTTACTAGATTTCTAATCAATAGGTACTCTTTTTCTCGATCAACATCTACAAATTGCAACCGATCGGTACATTCCAAAGTCTTCCGTTTGCCAATTTCTTTTCCTCTTACTAGTTCTCTTGCACCTTGGTCTCCTTGTAACCGCATAATTTCCGAAAAAACGTTTTTTGCAAAAAGAACGGGAGGTCTTTGGATATGATTAAAAGATGCTGAAACAATGTCTAATTCCATATTTGATTTAAATATAGAAATCAATTGATTCACTATTTTTCTAGAAATGAAAGGTTGATCAGCAAGAAAAACCATTGCCGCATCTGCCCCTAGTTCTTTTGCTTTTTTCACTCCACATTTTAAAGAATACGATTGCCCATTATTCGCCTCAAGACATGGATACGAACGCCACATAGTTGTGTTCACTAAAGTGGAGGGAATCCACGTAAGTTTGTCTGCAGGATTAGTGATAACTATTGTATAATCAAGATCTGTCTGTAAAATTGTTTTCAATGCAATTGTTCCTAGGCTTTCACCACCTAAAGGTAGCTCAAGCTTATTCCTGCCCATTCTTTTACTCTGTCCAGCTGCAAGATAAATACCAACAATCATGGCGACCCCACTGTTGTTCGTTTTCTTAATACCTTTATCATCTCGGCAACAATGCTAATAGCAATTTCTTCTGCCCCTTTCGAACCAATATCCATACCTACCGGAGAGGAAATCCACTGGGGAATATCGCCACCACCAAGTAACCGTACTGTTCTTTTCTTAGGTCCTAATATACCGAGAAATGATAGTTTGTCATTTTTAATTAAGGATAGGAACTCTTTATCTCTTTGAAAATGACGACTCATAATCACGACGAAATCATGTTGTGTTAATTTTATTTTTTCATAAATCTCCTGTGGAAATCCTTGAATAATCGTATGTGCATTAGGAAAGTTGGCTTTATTGCAATGTGAGGGACGCCAATCACAGAGTATGACATGAAACCCAATATAGTCTGCAATATGTACTAAAGGTTTTGCGTCCTCACCAGCTCCAAATAAAATTAATCGCGGCTTCGGTTTAAATAGATGTATAAATGCTGGGGATAAGTTTTCAATAGTCATTAAACCACTTTGGATAAAATCATTCACTTCTATACTGTGAGGACATTTATCACCAAAGGCTTTGCCCTTTTCTGAAAAAAACTTGTTGATACGAGATTAAAATCATTATCAAATTGCTTTATTTGTAATACTGAATCACCCTCATCCAAGCATGTCTTCAACATGAATAAATTCTGCATTAATAGTTGATTTATCGGTTCTAACAATATATGCAAAATGCCATTACAGCCCGCTCCCTGACCCCAAGCAAGATCTGTTTCATCTTTCATATCATAGGTAAAAATCCTCGCTATTCCATCAAGAAAGACTTGTTCTGCTTTCCACCTCAAATCTTCCTCTAGACATCCTGCACTTAACAAACCGATTTGACTTCCATCATCTGCTATTAGCATGCAGGACCCTTCCTTTTTGTAGGCGGATCCTTCAACATGAATAATGGTTGCCAATACACTTTTTCCTTTTATCAAAGAAAGCTTTGATAAAATTTGAAAAATATCGTCCATATCTCACACCACTTTCAGGCTTACTATGTATAAATATATTCAGTTAGTGTGAAGAAATAGAATAGTTTCTTAAAATCCCTTAGGCGTTCTCTTGATTAATAAACTGTTTGGTCACTTGAACTAATGATATATGATACTGCTGCGCAAGTTGTTCTGCCGGCAAAAGGGATGGAAAATTACTGCCTTTTGAGAAAGATTGCTCTTTTTTCAGATTACCAATATCCCGATTAAATCGTTTCATCTGATTTGACCATACCCCTTTATCAGCTTCAGTCATCGTTTCTGACGATCCCCATTCTTTAAATGTTTCTGTTACATTGAGCAAATAACTATAACCATCGCTTATTTGTTTTGTTTTTTGATAAATCTCTTTTAAAATTGTTTTTTTCTTCATACAGAATGGGAAGTATCCAAACGTTTTGGCCGTCTTTTTTACATCCTTTTTCATTTGTTGAAGTTCCTGTACAGTCTTCTTTAATTGTTCTTTATATTCGTTCCCTTTGACAGGATAACAGCCACCAAAATCCATAATGAATATTCTGAAAACATGGTTGACAATTCGGAACTATACTCGTTAAATGCCGTAGCAGCCCTTTTTACAAAAGTTGATGGGAAGATATATACATTTACTATTATCGCTACCGCTGCACCGATTAACATATCTTTGATCCGATCAAAAGCATAGTGTTCAGACTTTTGCTCGAATACAAATACAAGCAAAATCGTTAATGCCACTTGCTCGATAGCGTTCATATCTAACTTAAACCATTTCGCAATAAAACCCCCACTTAAAATTAATATTCCTAAAGTTAATCCATTTAATTGAAGGGATTTGGCAACCATAATAACGAGGATAATTCCAAACACTGTTCCAATAAAACGATAAAAAGCAAAAAGGATCGTTTGATTAAGTAATGGTTTCATACATAAAATAACTGTCAAAGGTGCCAAATAGGGATGATGCGATCCCGTAAACTTTGCTAGTTCCCAGGATAATGCTGTGGCAATTGCCATTTTCCAAATGACAAGTGATTTATTTTCAAAAACTGGACTATTCTTCTTTTTCATTCCTTAACCATCCTTCATTAATTTCCTAAGTCCTATTTTTCATTCTTTCCAGGTTTTTATACGGCAGGTTTCCTATATGGGGAAATACTGTTCACCCAGCTATTCAAAAATAGGCACGACCGTACATACCTTTAAAGATGAATAAAAAATACTCCTCCGTTCATACTGTAATTAGAAAATATTTTTGGAATAAGCGGGGAAATAGTCCTAATTAATTCCTAGTCAAAAGGTTGCTTTTTTTAAAATAGGTTGCACTTATTTTGACTAATAACCATAAAAAACTTAGACTTATTATCGCATAAATAAGGAATATGAAAGAGGGACTTTTATGGCTGATATCGGATTACTTATTATTCGTCTTGTTATTGGATTAACTTTTGTTGGTCATGGAGCGCAAAAATTATTTGGCTGGTTCGGCGGAACAGGCATTAGTAAAACCGGTGAATGGCTTGAATCAATTGGAATCAAACCGGGAGGCACTATTTGGGCTATTTTAGCGGGGCTGTTTGAGTTAGTCGGAGGATTACTTTTTGCTGCGGGTGTATTTACACCGATCGGCGCCGGACTAATTGTTATTATTATGATCGACGCAATTCTGTCCGTTCACGGACGTAATGGGTATTGGTTAACAAATAACGGTTTTGAATATAATTTCGTATTGATTGCGGTTGTTGTTGGCGTAGCAATGATTGGACCGGGTGACTATGTACTTTTCCACAATCTATAGTTAGGAATTGCAAAGGCGTCTATCTAGACGCCTTTTCCATTGCACAATATGTTACTTTATATAAATCCCCACTACTTCAGTTGGAAATATTTGAGCAAATTAATACTTTTGAATAGGGCTGTTTTGATATGATGGCTATAAGTCAAATAAAGGAGATGAAGGGTAATGGACAAACGAGTTAGGCTTGGAAAAACAGACCTTTATGTCAATCCAATTGGTCTTGGTACAAATGCTGTAGGTGGTCATAACATTTATCCGGATTTAAAGGAGGAAACAGGTAAGGATGTTGTTCGAGAAGCACTTGAAAGTGGTATCAACTTTTTGGACACAGCCTTCATTTACGGCCCTGAACGTTCGGAAATATTAATTGGAGAAGTATTAAAGGAAAAAGGATTGCGCCAAGATACAATTATTGCTACAAAAGGGGCGCATAAATTTGTCGATGGCAAGATTGTAATGGACAATTCCCCCGCATTCTTAAAAGCAGCTGTGGACGATAGCTTAAAAAGATTACAAACCGACTATATTGATTTATTTTATATTCACTTCCCCGATACTGACACACCTAAGGATGAAGCAGTAGGTGCATTAAAGGAATTGAAAGACCAAGGTAAAATAAGAGCAATCGGTGTTTCTAATTTTTCTATTGAGCAATTAAAGGAAGCAAATAAAGATGGCTATGTAGATGTATTGCAGTCGGAATACAATTTATTTAAACGTGAGGCTGAGAAAGAGCTTCTTCCTTATACAGCAAAATCGAATATTTCTTTCGTTCCTTATTTTCCGCTCGCTTCAGGCTTATTAGGGGGTAAATATACAAAGGATACAACCTTTAATGACGGTCGCGCAAAAAGCCCTTTATTTACCGGCGAAACCTTTATTAAAAATCTCGAAAAGGTTGAACAAGTACGCGAAATTGCCCAAGCAAAAGGAGCAGAGGTCGCACATGTTGTACTTGCATGGTATTTATCACGTGAATCGATTGACGCACTCATCCCTGGTGCGAAACAGCCTGATCAAGTAAGAAGGAATTTAAAAACATTAGACATTCAATTATCGAATGAGGAAATTGATAAAATTGATCGGATTTTCCAATAAAACGTTTAGCAATTAGGATGGACGACAACACATCGTTCATCCTTTTTTATGAATTATCATATTTTTCTATTTCCGAAATATATGTATAGAGTTACAATGGATTTTGTATATTATTTTAGAGTAGGAGAATACAATTGAATACTGATACAAGTAAATTTCAAGATCAGACCCTTTTCAATATAACTTGGCCGCTTTTAATCGAATTAACATTGCACATGGGAATGGGGATTATGGCTACACTGATGCTCAGTCACTATTCCGATGACGCAGCATCCGGTGTAGGGGTAGCAAACCAATTACTAAATATATTTATTTTAGTGTTTACCGTTACCTCAATTGGGGCAACTGTTTTAATTAGCCAAAATATTGGTGCAAAGCAATATAAAAAAGCAAGACAGCTTTCACGCTCCGTTTTTGGCTTAAATTTCTGGTTCGGATTAATCATTGCTGTTATCGTATTTTTGTTTGGTGAACATTTACTTCGTTTATTTGATATTCACGGTAAAGTATTTGATTATGGATTTATTTTTGTCCGTATCGTCGGGGCATCACTTTTTCTTGAATCACTGTCACTTGCTTTAAGTGCTGTCCTTCGAAGCCATGGATATACGAAGGAATCAATGATTGTTACTGTTATTATGGATTTAATTAGTATTGGTGGGAATATCCTTGCGACTACAGGCATAATGGGCCTCCCGATTACAGGTGTAATCGGCGTTTCCTGGGCAATGTTCGCCGCACGAATTTTTGCGGTTGCAGCACTTATTTATTTTGTTTATAAAAGACTTTCTTTAAAATTAACGATTAAGGATATATTTCATGCGAAAAAAGAAGACGTTAAAAGCCTTCTTGCTATCGGGATACCATCTGCGGGTGAAAATCTGTCTTATCAATTGTCACAGTTAGTTATTACTGGGTTTGTTGTCGCTATTGGTACTTCGGCCCTAGCTTCGCGAATTTATTTATTAAATCTCTCTATGATTTGCTACTTATTTACATTAGCCATCGCACAAGGGACTCAATTATTGGTTGCCCGCTATATTGGTGGCAAGCAATATGAACGCGCACTTCGAAGGGGAATTAAGACTTTAAAAATTGCGATGTGTGCATCTTTTATTGCTTCTCTCCTGTTAGCCCTAGTTGGTTCGCCTGTATTAAAGCTTTTTACCGACAATCAAGAAATAATCGCAATCGGGCTTCCTGTATTATGGGCGATTGTCGTTGTTGAGCCGGGAAGAGCAATGAACATCGTTCTAATGAGTTCATTGAAATCTGCTGGAGATGTTCGTTTTCCTGTCATTATAGGGATCATTTCAATGTGGGGAGTGGCCGTTGTACTAAGCTACTTACTCGGAGTGCGCTTTGAACTTGGATTATTAGGCATTTGGATTGCACAAGGAGCAGACGAATGGTTTAGGGGAAGCTTCGCCTTAAGAAGATGGATGACTAAGCCTTGGGAACGGAAAACAATAAAGATTCGTACGGAAGTGGCAAAAGCTTCGTCGTAATAACGAGTTTAATACCCTATACAGAAAAACTTGAATTGTACCTTGTATTAAGGTTCATGATAAAATAAAAATATTATGATAACAGGGAGATGAATGTAATGAAAGACGAAATTATTAAAAGATTTACTTCCTATGTAAAAGTGGATACTCAATCAAACGAGGAGAGTGAAACATGTCCTTCTACACCGGGACAATGGACACTTCTTCATATGCTCGTAGAGGAATTAAAGGAAATTGGCATGGAAGAAGTCACAATTGATGAAAATGGCTATGTGATGGCCACCCTTCCTTCCAATACAGAAAAAGAGGTTCCTACAATTGGATTTTTAGCACATGTTGACACAGCGACAGACTTTACAGGAAAAAATGTAAAACCCCAATTAGTTGAAAATTATGATGGGCAAGATATTGTTTTAAACGACTCATTACATATTGTCTTATCTCCAAGTGATTTTCCTAATCTAGCCAATTACAAAGGACATACGCTAATCACAACAGACGGCACTACCCTTCTTGGTGCGGATAATAAAGCAGGAATTGCCGAAATTATGACGGCAATGGCTTATTTAATTCAGCATCCGGAAATTAAGCACGGAAAAGTGAGAGTAGCCTTTACACCTGATGAAGAGATTGGAAGAGGGCCACATAAATTTGATGTACCTGCATTCAATGCAAGTTATGCATATACAGTAGATGGTGGACCATTAGGAGAACTAGAATATGAAAGCTTTAATGCTGCTGGGGCAAAAGTTACTATAAACGGAAACAATATTCACCCTGGTTCAGCTAAAGACAAAATGGTTAACTCCCTCAAAATTGCCATGGAACTGCAAAATATGCTTCCACAAGATGAGGCGCCTGAATTTACTGAAGGCTATGATGGCTTTTACCATTTACTTTCCATGAGCGGCGATGTAGAACTAACAAAAATGAACTATATTATTAGGGATCATGATAAAGAAAAATTCAATGCGAAAAAGGCTAATTTAGAGCGGATCGTAAATGATTTGAAAGCTAAATATGGAGAAAAGAACATCACTTTAGAAATGAATGATCAATATTACAATATGAAAGACAAAATTGAACCAGTTAAACATATTGTCGATATCGCCTACGATGCAATGAAGCGTCTAGAAATCGAGCCTGTTGTTTCACCGATTCGCGGTGGTACCGATGGTTCCCAATTATCCTACATGGGACTTCCAACACCAAATATATTTACCGGCGGTGAAAACTTCCACGGCAAATTCGAATACATTTCAGTCGATAATATGATCAAAGCAACAAAAGTAATCGTAGAAATCACAAAAATGTTTGAAGAAAAAGCATAAAAGGTGTCAGGCACCGTCTGTGGACATTTGTCCACGAGAGGTGCCTGACACCTTTTTTTAAAATTGAAGTTTTTATTTATTCATTTGTGCTAGGAAGTCTCCAAGGAGGTCTTGTATGTCTTCGGATGGTTCTGGTTCTTCGTTTTCCTTTGTGTATGCCGATTCCTGTCTGGCTATTTGCCAATCAAAGTTTTCTAAATCGTCTTCTTGATTAGGCGTTTCTGGATCAGATTGCTGATTGTCATGCTTGATTTCATCGACATTAATTTCCATATCATCCGGATCTGTAGGTGATTCTTCAGTATAAAACGGGCTGTTGATTTCCTCAACGGAACCTTGGTTTATTGATGCTATAAGGGAAGCTGTCTTTACTGGATCAGTTAATAATTGATAAACGATACTTCCTAACAAGGCCTGTGACTGCTCATGCTTTAACCAGCTTCGTTGGGCTTTATTAAGCCTCTTTGGTAATGGAATCGTTAATGTCTCTCGATGTTTCGATAAAGATTGTCCTACCCCAGCCAAGACCATTTCCGCAATTTTACTTGAAAAGTTTCTTCTTTCTGTTTCTTTCATTCGTTCTAAATGTCTCAAAATGTGATCAGGGGTATCGGAGGGGAGACGGAATGTGATGGGCTGCCCCCTCTTCATCTCAATATCTTTCATCTAATCACCTTATTGGGTTTTAGCTAACTTCTTTTCTTCTTTTGGTTCAACTGGTTTATTTTTGCGAGAAAAATCCATGATTAATTTATAGTAAGCATTAGCCATCATCCAAATGCTTTCTCTTTCATCTTCAAAAAAGTCGATATTATATCCATCAAGATTGTTATTCATCGTTTTCAGATAATCTTTTAAAATAATTGAGCCTCCACCGATAAAATAGCAAATTTCAGTTTGCGAATTCTTTTGCCAAGTATTTCTTAAAATACGATATTGTTTTTTAGCTAAATCAAATAAAGTTCTATCTACAATATCATGTACGCTTGTCCGACTACCTTTAACCATAATATGGTTTCGATCGTTTTTCTTTGTAATGATTTCTACAACATCTCGTCTACTATCCAATTCAACACCATGTTTTGAGCGTATTTCTTCCCTTATGGATTCAAGAGACTCTGAAACACCTAAGTTATACCCTTGCGCCTTATCATCGTCTACTTTACGATTTTTAATTACAGCAATATCTGTAGATAGACCACCGATATCTTGAATAAGAATTCGTTTATCAATCAACTCTTTATTAATGATATTTAAATTGTTATCCATTACTAAATTAATATAAGCAGCAAAACCTTCCGGATACACTTTCACTTCATCAAATCGAATATTTACCTTCTTCCCTTGATATTTAGGAGTAACTAAAAATTCAACTTGATGCACAGATCCGAGTAGACGTGAACGAAAGCCTACATCTTTTCCTTCCTTCACTTCCCTAAGAGGTAATCCAGTACCTAGGGTATAATTTGCCTCGATAACATTATTGGATCGCTTAAACTTCTGACTATTTTCTTCACTTACAGCGTCTAGAGCTAGGCTTGCGAATAACATAACAAGTGTTTGGTCTTCTTCTGATTTACTGCTTCCAGGATCAAGCTCAGTAGAATTGTCACTTTTTGTCGCGAGGTGACCAACCCGATAAATGGCATTGTTATCTTTAAGAATGGGGGAGTGGACACGAATATGTATTCCTTCTATGGGGTTTTGTTGATCTAACTCCTCTAAACCTATGATAGGACGATCTTCTATATCTCTTGCAATGACATTTGGAATATTTATTTCGGTTTCCAGCTCTCCAAATATTCCTTTTAATGAGTCATTACCTACATCAATTGCTGCGATTCGAGAGTTTGTCAAAATCATCATCCCTTTCAATTTATATTAAGTTTAGCTATTTTTGAAAGTACTTATTTCAAAAAACAACCTAGTATAAAGGTTATAGAAACAGGTATGAACCGTCAATATGTCATAAAAAAGTAACATGAAGATTTATTAATAGAAACAATTTTGTAATCTTGTATACAGTTTCGTAAACATCACTCAAACAACAAGAATCCTTCTTATTTATGAATGTGTACACATTTGTTTACATGTACACTATAATGTATACTTCTGTACACGTTTAAGTGTACATGTTTACCTAAATGTATACATAACCTAATCACCTTCTTAACTTCTATTCCTTACGAATTGTTTATCCTCTTTAGGGTTATAGTAAAAATGACATTCTTGTTAGGAGGATTCATTTATGGATACACATGATTTTGTAAAAAAATTACATGAAGATCAGGAAAAGCAAGAAAAGAACAAAAACCGCGGACATGGCAGTCCAAATAAAGTTTTGCCTACAAAACAACATGGAACAAATAAATAACCCCTTATCACTAAAGCCATGAAAATAATCATGGCTCTTTTTCTTGCCAAAAAATTAAATTATTCAATAAGCCTATTGTATTTTTTATTAAAACCATATATACTACATTACAACACTAACGCACTAATCCTCGAGAGGAGGACATATTTTGAAATTAAACACAGATGGTTTAAAGCCTATTTATGTGCAAATTTCAGAGTGGCTGGAAAATGAAATTATTAACGGGAATTTAAGTACTGATCAAAAGGTCTATTCGCAATACCAACTTGCTGAAATGTTTACAATTAATCCAGCAACTGCCGCAAAGGGATTAAATATATTGGCTGATGAAAACATCCTTTATAAAAAGCGTGGTCTTGGCATGTTTGTCACAGACAATGCACAAGAAATCATCCTTTCCAAAAGAAAAAGCCAAACATTAAAAAGACTTGTTTTCGAGACAGTCCATGAAGCTAATACTCTAAATGTTTCGGAAGTTGAATTGGTACAAATGATTAAAAATGCAATTAAGGAAATTAAGGGGGTTGGAAAATGAATGCCGTTTATTGTAGCAATTTGGCAAAATCATATCCAAATGCGCAAGTATTGAAAAATATCTCTTTTACGATTGAGCCAAACACAATTACTGGGGTTATTGGAAGAAACGGTGCCGGAAAAACGACGCTTTTGAAAATTATTGCAGGATTTTTCCGTGAAACCTCAGGTGAAATTAAAGTATTTTCAAAAAATCCTTTTAATAATCTTTTCGTGTCTGCAAATACCATTTATATCGATGATCAAATGAATCTACCCGCTACCTTACAGCTAATTGAAATTTTAGAAGAGGGCCGTCGCTTCTATAAAAATTGGGATCATCAACTTGCACTTCGTCTATTTGACTATTTTTCTCTTCATCCTAATCAATACTATAGTAATTTATCTAGAGGGATGAGAAATACATTTAATATGGTTATAGGACTGTCATCTCGCTGTCCATTAACTATTTTTGATGAACCGACAACTGGAATGGACGCTGCAGTTCGAAAGGATTTTTACCGAGCATTATTAAAGGATTACATTGCCCACCCTAGAACAATTCTTTTGTCCAGTCATCATTTAGATGAAATTGAAGATATATTGGAAGATGTACTACTCATTAAAGATGGAAAAGTCCTATTACATCGGCCAATATCCGATATTAAAGAATGGGCAATCGGGCTCAAAGGGCAAAAATCACTCGTCGAACAATGGACTAAAAATAGTGATCTTCTCCATATTCAAGAGTTAGGGAATAATTCCCTGTATGCCGTGATTAAAAATGATCTTACTTCTTTTGATCTAGATAATATTCAATTAGCAGGAATTGAGGTTTCTCCTGTTTCAGCAAGTGATGTATGTGTTTACTTAACAAGCACATTTAAAGGAGGCATTGATGATGTCTTTAATTGAAGTGAATCTTCCTGAAATTATAAAGAGGCAGTATTTTTTCAAGCTTAAATCCTATAACCGAATCTTTAGTTCAATGGTAATCCTGCAGATAGTAGGAATCCTGTTTTCGCTGGGTGGAACTGGCGGCGGTGGTGGTGGTGGCAATAATATTGAGTATAATGTTTCATATTATTCTTCTACTACTATGATGTTTTTTACTTTTTTGTGGGCCTTTATTTCAGCGATTTTACTGACAACAAAAGCCAATAGATTTGATGACTTTTCATTTGTTACAACAAGAGTTTGCAGTCACCTATCTAACTTCCTAATTCTGTTAACAGCTAGCATTTTAGGGGGGCTAACATTCTTTTTATCAGGATTTCTGTTAAAAATGATCGTTTATTTCTTCGTAAATCGACAAGTATATACGGGCGCAGGATACGTACCGATGGATATTCTCATTGGGATTACTTCCTCTATCCTTTATGTATTACTATTTTGTGCCCTTGGTTATGTAACAGGAACACTCGTTCAGCTCCACAAAGGATTTATTTTATTACTGCCCGGACTTTATATCGGGTTAATTATTTGGGGAGATAATAATCGATTTGTACGTATTTTAAAGAATATTACGGAGTTTTTTACAACTGAACAATCTATTATATTATTTGGTATCAAAGTAATAATAACCGCCGGAATGCTTTTTGCCTTCGCCATCGCAATATCCAATCGAATGGAGGTTAAACAATGAATGCTGTAGGAGCCTTCATTCCCATAATATTTATTTTCTTAATTATTTGGGGAATCTTTTACATTATACAAAGTAAAAATAAAAATCAGTTGACTCAAAAGCATAAAAAACAACGCTTCTATTTATCTAACAAACGGATTTTCTGGATGGTCATTAGTTATATGCTCATACTCATCCTTGCTGCTGGCATTTATGCTTTTATCCCTCAAAAGCATACACCTGCTAAGGTTTATATTGATGACGCGGAATACGATAAGATTAGCAACCATCTATACGATGCGATAAATACTGGTAATATTGAACAAATTGACCCCTCCTTTATTAGCAGTAAGTGGGAAAAGAAATATACGGGGAAGCAATTGAAGATTGTCGCTCCTGAACCTGACGACATAACTCCCACTATTATAGTCGAGAGAAAAACGACAGACGATAAGCTAATAGAAGGAATTTTTTATAAAACAAAATCGTATGTTGATAGCATCGATGTTACCGAAAAAGTTCCATCCGACCAATTAAAATGGTCAAACAATACACTTACCTTGATTCCGCCTAAACCAGTAAAACTTAATTTTGCATTATTTCATAAAGATATGACACTCAAACAATTTACAGAGGAACCATCCTTAAGGGATGATGATTTCAACAGTAGCTTCGGTTTCCAAATTCTCTATTTACGCATCCCGAAAGACCTAAAAATAATCGAAAGTGAAGAAATAGGAATTCAATATGTTGGAGATTCAAACTAAAGATTTAGTGGGGATGAAGTATCTATTCATCCCCACTAAATTTGTTCAAAACCTACGCCACTACGCCACGCTTATTTTCAAATTGCTTATACTGTTCATCCTCCATAATCTTTTTCAATAGCTGAACAGAATTCCAAACCTCTTCATACGTAGTATAAAGTGCAACTGGTGCAAGCCTTATCCCATTTGGTGCGCGGAAATCAGGGATAACACCGTTCGCTTTCAATGCCCTACAAATTCTTGCTGCTTCTTTATGCTCCAAATAAATATGTCCACCACGGCGATGATCATCCAACGGATTCCCTATAGTAAACCCCATATCATTTAACTCATATGTGATAAGATTCATCATATATCGAGTGATTTGCAAAGATTTATTGCGCAGATGATCCATCCCCGCTTCTTCAAACATTTCAAGGGAACCGATTAACGGTGCCATACTCAATATATGTGGAGTCCCAATTTGATAAGCTCCGGCATGTTCCGCGGCGGATAAGATATGCTCCATATCGAATTGTTTATCCTTTTGTGAACTAAACCACCCTGCAAGACCGGGTAAACGTCCGAAGTGTCGCTTATTAACATACAATCCACCCACCGCACCAGGTCCACTATTTAAATATTTGTAATTACACCAAACAGCAAAATCCACATCCCATTCATCGAGCCAATGCTTTATTGCGCCGATGGAATGGCATAGATCAAAGCCGATGATAATTCCACGTTTGTGTGCTTCATTTGTCAATCGTTTCATATCTAAAATTTGCCCGCTCCGATATAACACGCTTGGCAAAAGTATTATGGCCACTTCCTCTGTCATTGCAGCAATAATATCATCTTCCTCTATCACTCGGCCATCTCGACTTTTCACTCGTAATAAATGTGTCCCAGGATCAAAACCTCTAAGCTTAAGCTGGCTTTGAAGGGTATAAATATCCGAAGGGAAATTTAATTCATCTGCAAGAATTTTGTTTCTTCTCCCATTTGGTTCAAAAAAGGTCGCAACTAATTGGTGAAGATTAGTCGTTGTGGAACCGCTTACGATTACCTCATCGTCCAAAGCACCAATTAGTGGAGCAATCATTTTTCCAAGTCGTTCAGATAGGTCAAACCACGGATAATCTCCTTCTGTCCATCCATCAATCCCAAAGTTTCTCCATGAATCTAGCAATTCCAATAATGACTTCTCCGCTCGTTTAGATAATAACCCTAGCGAATTCCCATCAAGATAGATGATCCCCTTTTTTTTATAAAATTCGGCCTGATATTTAGCTAACGAATCTTCGGCATCCAATTGGAGAGCATAATCCAGTGAATACTCAAATGTTTGTTCGTCCATTATGTTACCCTCCTAGACTCCCATCATCATTCCTTTTTCAAAAACGTACTTGGCATTACGACAGCTACTACTTCACCGCGAACACAAAGCTCATCATTTGCAAATACTTCCGTAGCAACTTTCCACTTTTTAGGGTGAATTTCCTCTACTGTCCCAATCGCTTTTAACGGAACACCATGTGGTGTGGGTTTAAGAAAGTCGACCTTTAGAGATGCTGTAACAAAACGAGGTGGTTCCGAACCATCTCCCGGTTCGTGACCGTTTTTTCTATGTAATGCTAATGCGGCTGAACCTGTACCATGACAATCAATTAATGATGCGATTACTCCACCATAAACAAAACCTGGAAGTGCCAAATGATCCTTTGACGGTGTATAAACAGTTACTGTATTTTCCCCTTGCCAGACTGTTCGAAAGTGGTGCCCCTCCTCATTTAATCGTCCACAGCCGTAACACCAAGCAAAACTATCTGGATAATCATCTTGAATCGCCTTTACACTTTGTTCTTCCATTACTACCCCTCCTCGTATAATAAGTTTT
>NZ_NAZB01000022.1:0-39305 GCF_003055045.1 Heyndrickxia sporothermodurans | reverse complement strand
GTTATGTCCCAGCCTCTTTTACATCAATCCTTTTCATTTAGTATTTTCTTCTCGAATTTATAAAACAATTTCTCTCCGAAACATCTCTATCGCATCCCTATTATACCCCACATAATCAAATTCCTTCATTTCCATTCCTTCTTCTATAAATGTAATCATCGCTTGTTTTAATGCTTCGACATTGTGTTCAATCAATTTTCCGTAGCCATCTACAAGTACACTTTTTATTCCGGGAACATTTGTCCCAATTACTGGTTTTTCGAGTATTAGGGCTTCGAGTAAGACTAATCCTTGCCCTTCATATTCGGAGGATAGGATAAAGCAATCACATTGGTTAAGTAGTACGAATGGGTTTTCTATTTGTCCTGTGAAGTATACTTTATTGCCAATTCCTAGAGATTGAACTAAGTGCTTTAATTGTTGTTCTAAAGGTCCTTCTCCAACAATGTAAAGTCGTGCTTTTTCCTCTACTTCGGTGACTTTAGCAAAAGCATGAATTAATGTTTCTTGATCTTTTTCAGGTGAAAGTCTAGCTATATTGATAAAATTAATATTTTGTTCCTGTGGTACAGCTACTCCTTTCAAATCTAGGACCCCTAATTCGGTATTGCCTCCACTTAAAATTAAAAACTGTTGGTTTTCAAAATTTATTAGCCTTTTTTGGTCTTTCATCGTTAGTACATGTTTATAATTTATGACATTATTTACATAAACCATTTTTTCTTTGGCATGATCAATATATTGATGTAAATCATTAAAGTTTTCACTATTAGCTGACTCAGATACTGAAATAATTTTATCAAAATAACGATATAATGAAAAAATGATCTTTAAATTTTTACGATGCTTATAATCTCCGTTTATTACTTTTTCGTATTCTTTCATCATAATATTATGCAAGTAAATACATTTCTTTTTATCCGATCCACAGGCAAATAATAATGTCCAAAATGAGTTGTAGCCGCCGAAATCAACGACAATATCGAAATTTGCATTCCCTAGCATACGTGATAGCTCTCTTTTATACATGCTTTTTGGGGCATTTCTTCTCATAACTTTTGAATATAACCCTCTTCTAACGACTAATTGATGCTGATACCATTCTTTTATCGTCATGTTCCAACTGCCTACACGGTAAAGGACACTTACATTTGGGTGTAGTTTTTTTATATTATTTTCTTTTCCATCATGTAACTCGGAAGACTCAATAACAACGATTTCATATTTTGAATAATCAAGATTATTCATTAGATTAATTGCAGAAATCGTAATTCCATTATTATAGAATCCTCCACAATAAAACAAAATTTTCTTCTTATTATTTTCATTTTTAATAACATTTTCACTCTCCTTGCCCTTCAAAACAATGTCTATAAATCGCTCTGTTGCGTTTCCATCATCATGATAGCAATAGTTCTGCAAAAATTGATTATATTTCCCTTCGTATTGCTCCTTTACGATTTGCAGTTGATGTATTTCGTCAATTACCCCTTGAATTGTTGTGCAGAACGGTCCAGGCAACTCGTTGACTCCTATATAAAAGCCTCTTTCCTTTTCATAAAAATCATAATCATCTCCATAAAAGATAATTGGCTTTTTTGATGGTAAAAAGTCAAAGAAAATACTTGAGTAGTCTGTAATTAACAGATCTACAATTGATAGTAATTCATTTGAGTCCATCCAATCTGGTACACAAATGTTTGCCATACCACTAGTTTCAAAAAATTTGTAGGCAAAGTAATGGGTTTTTAATAGAATTACATATTCATCTCCAATGTTTTTCTTTAATTCCATTAGTTCTTTATATAATTTCCTACTCGTATCCGTTTCTTGATTGACCTTTCCTCTCCACGTTGGTGCAAATAAAATAATCTTTTTGTCAGACGGGATGGACAGGCGTTTCCTAATTTTATTTTTATCAGCATGAAACATCGAATCGACCCTAGGATAGCCAATATCCGCTATTTTTCCATTAAAGAGTGAAAAAATATCATGTGACTGCAATAATTTTTCATATGTGAATTTGTTTGGACTAATTAAGTAGTCAGTATGAAGCAAGTTTCTTTGAATATTTTTATGATCAGAAAGCGCAGCATCTTTCACATGCATTCCCAAAGTCTTCAAAGGCGTTCCATGCCACGTATTAATATAGATTTGCCCCTGTTTTTTTTGAAAATAATACGGAAAGCTCGTATTGTTGATTAAATATTTTGCTTCCGTTAAATATTTTAAGTATTCATCACTATGTATTTTTACGAATACGACATTTTTATAGTTTTTATAAATAGGTATTATATTCTTTTCCTCTTCGATTGCCCATATATGCTGAAAATGACGAAATGCTGGATCTTTAAGGATTCCTTTAAAAATCGCATAAGGGTTACCTGTCATATTTTTCCCATGGTATGCTTCATATAAAATGACGTGATTTTTCACTTTCGTTTTATTAAGAAACTTCGTGTACTTTACTCTTTGTCTAAAGTTCGTATTCCATAAATAGTCTCTGACCGGCTGTCTAATAAATTTGATACGCCGTTTTAAAATTTTTTTCACCTGCAGCAGCTTTTCTTTCATTTATATATTTCCTCCATTATTACGAAATTCCCTGTACCTTTCATATTCATCCTTTTCTTCTCTCATTTGAAATATACACTATTTCATAAAATCTGCAGAAAATTTCCAAATAGCATTATAAATCGATGTTTTACTACCCATACTATGAATAGTTTAATCGTATTTTCAAAGGGAAGTCGGAGGAAAACATGTTAAAGAAAAGTTTAAAAAAAGCAAAGAATCTATTCGGAAAGAATTTTCGAAAACAAACGATTTATACAAATTACATAGAAAAAAAGGCAATTAACGATAAAATGATATTTTATGAGTCCTATCATGGGGAAAGTATGACAGGGAACCCATATGCCGTATTTTCCTATTTGATAGATCATCCAGCATTTAAAGATTTTCAACATATTTGGGCGATAAAAGATAAAGCAGCCATTCATGAAGAGTTTACTCATTTTCCTAATGTTGAATATGTCATCTATCAAAGTATCCCATATGTGAAGCGACTCGCTACTGCGAAATACCTAATCAATGACACGACCTTCCCCTCTTATTTTCTAAAAAGAAAAGGACAAATCTATGTGAATACGTGGCATGGGACACCATTAAAAACAATGGGTTTAGATATTAAAAAGAAAGGTTTTGCAGAACATAAAAATATTCAACGGAATTTTTTATGTGCAGATTATCTCGTTAGCCCAAATGAATTTACATATAAAAAATTACTGAAATCACATGCTATTTATTCGATTTATAACGGGAAAGTTTTGGATACGGGTTATCCCCGAGTTGACTTAATGTTTCATGCGGATAAGGAATTGGTTCGAAAAAAATTATCCATCCCTTCAAAGAAAAAAGTCATTTTATATGCTCCAACATGGAGAGGTACGTTAGGGGCTGAAGTAAATGAAAGTGACAGATTATTAAAAGATGTGCAGACGATTCAACAATCTGTTGGCCCCGAATATATTGTTTTGCTTAAATCACATTATTATGCCCAGCAATATTTCAAACATAAAGGGATGGACCGTAATTGTATACCAAATAAAATAGATTCAAATGAGCTGTTGTCTATAGTGGATCTTTTAATCACTGATTACTCTAGTATTTTTTTTGAATTTCTTCCGACAAAGCGTCCCGTTCTTTTTTATGCTTATGATGAAGAAGATTATATGGAGAAACGTGGTACATATATCCCCCTAGATCAATTACCTGGTCCTGTTTGTCGGACTATTGATGGAGTTATTGATAGAATTCAACATATTGAATCTGTAAAAGAACAATTTAAACCGGTCTATCAACGATTTATAGAACAATTTTGCTATCATGATGACGGTCACGCCACTGAGCGTTTTGTAAATGCCGTTTTTTATGAAAAAATACAAGAGAAGTATCTTATTCGTACCGCTACGAATAAAACAAAAATTTTAATATACGGCGGTGGCTTTTTAAACAATGGAATAACTGCTTCCATAACAAATTTATTAAAATCAATCGATTATGATCTGTATGATGTTACCCTCATTGATTATGGAAATCAAAAGGAAGAAAAGATACATAATTTAAACAAGATAGATAAAAATGTTCATATTATCTACCGAGTTGGGAGTTGGAACGCAACTATTGCTGAACGATTACGTCATATACTGTTTTTACAAAATGGTGCCTACACACCATATATGAAACGTCTCATGCCAGCAAAAATGTATCAAAGGGAAATGGGACGTATGGTTGGGTTAACGAAGTTTGATATCGGCATCGACTTTAGCGGCTACAGTCCATTTTGGTCCCTATTGTTTGCTTTTGGAGATTTTAAAAGAAAAAGTATTTTTCTTCACTCGGATATGAGAAAAGAAATAGACAAAAAGGTAAATAAAAAATATCCGCATCGAAAAAATTTACATATCATTTTTTCTTTATATAATTTTTACGATAAAGTTTTATCTGTTTCTAAGCTGACACATGAGCAAAACAAACAAAATTTAATGCGTTTTATTGAAGAATCTTCAAGAAAAATGGACTACGTGATCAATACGATTGATTATAAAAATATCCTTGCAAAAAAAGAAGATTATCAATATGAATTTGCGATGGAAACTGATCTATCGTTAAAAGGATTAGCGTCCACTGCCCCCGCATTTCCAATGCCCAGTACATCTAATATAAATTTTATTACGATTGGGAGACTCGGACCTGAAAAGGATCATGCTAAATTAATTGATGCATTTTCCGTTATTGCATCAGCAAATAAAAATGCCAGATTATATATTGTTGGGGACGGAGCATTAAGGGACGTATTAAAAGAAAAGGTAAAAAAATTGCAATTACAGGATAAAATTATCTTTACCGGTCAGATAGACAATCCATATACCTTATTAAATCTTTGTGATTGTTTTGTGCTTTCCTCAAATCAAGAGGGGCAGCCAATGGTATTGCTCGAAGCACTCGTCCTCGGTAAACCCGTAATTGTGACAGATATTCCGGGATCTAGAAGTGTTGTTGAAGGAGGCTACGGTTTAATTGTTGAAAATTCCATTGATGGCTTAGTCAAAGGGATGAACGATTATTTAGAAGGAAAACGAATAAATGAACAAGCTTTCGACTATGAAGCTTATTTGAATGACGCAATCAATATGTTTTATGAGAAAGTGTGTAGAATTGAAAAATGAAATCGGCTTTTTGCTGATTTCATTTTGTACTTTTATATCCGTATGGATTGTTTTTTTGCCACCGCCACGTATCTTCGCAAATATCATCAATTCCTTTCTTTGCCACCCAGTTTAATTCCTTTTCAGCTTTTGACGAATTTGCATAACTAATGGCTGTATCTCCTTGCCTCCGTCCGACTATTTTATATGGAATTGTTCGTTGGGCTGCATTTTCAAATGCTTTAACCATTTGGAAAACACTATAACCTTTTCCGGTACCGAGATTATATGTAGCAACACCAGTGGTTACTTTTGTTTTATTTAGAGCCTTCAAATGGCCGTTTGCAAGATCCTCGACGTGAATATAATCACGAATTCCGGTCCCATCAATTGTTGGATAATCATTCCCATATATTTTTAGCTCATTTAATTGCCCAACCGCCACCTTACTAATATAAGGCATTAAATTTGTAGGAATATCATTAGGATCCTCTCCGATTAGACCGCTTTTGTGGGCGCCGTTTGGATTAAAATATCTTAAAATTGTAATACTCCACTCCTTATCTGAATTATATAGATCACGAAGAATCTCCTCAATCATCAGCTTCGTTCTTCCATAAGGATTAATAGGTTTCGTTGCAGCAGTTTCTGCAATCGGAACCGTTTCTGGTATCCCATATACAGCTGCAGATGAACTAAATACGATTCTTTTCACATGGTGGTTCTTCATTATATCGAGTAAGTTTAGGGTACCTATTATATTGTTTTTATAATATTCTAGTGAAATTGCTATCGACTCATTTGTTGATTTTAAACTTGCAAAATGGATAACTGCTTCTATACTGTTTTCGTTAAAAATTTTTTGGATTTCCTCTCTATTTTTCAAATCAACTTTATAAATATTGAAAGCCTTTTTTGTAATCTTTTTCACACGAAATAACGCTTCAATATTACTATTGGAAAAATTATCGGCAACGATAATTTCCTCACCCGCCTGTAATAGTTCAATGCATGTATGACTACCTATATATCCGGCTCCACCTGTTACTAGAATCGCCATTTTCATGCCCCCTCTTTTTTATCATGTATATTCAACATGAGGGGGAAAATTAACTTGAGTTTGCATAAAGCTTTTTATATTATAAAATTATAGATTGTTTGAAAAGGATGTGGGATATGATTAAGAAGCCTCGTATTGAGTCAGTAGAATTAAGACGTTTTCGAAGTATGGATATACGAACGAATTTATCCGTAAAGGAAAAATCGTATTATTTAAACCTTGAAAAGGGCTTTCAAGGTGAAAAAATATTTGACGAATGGATGGAAAGCCTTACGATCGATTGCCTTATTTTGAACGATCTATTGTTTGAACATAGCAACACTTTCTTTCAAGTTGACTCTTTAATCATGCTTCAGGACATCATTCATTTTTTTGAAATAAAATATTTTGAAGGTGATTACATTATCAAAAATGATGAATGGCATTTCCTATCTGGCAAAGAAAAAGAAATAAAGAATCCTTTACTCCAATTAAAAAGAAGTGCATCATTACTCCGAAGAGTCCTCCAAGATTTAGGTTGTCACTTGCCAGTTGAAGAACATCTAATCTTCGTTAAGCCCGATTTTTATCTTTATCAAGCCCCTATCAATTTGCCCATTATTTTCCCTTCGCAGATTGAACGATTTATTGACAGCATGAATAAGAAATCGTCAAATCTAACTAGCTATCATTCTAAACTTGCCAATCAATTATTATCTTTACATGTGGATGAATCACCGTTTATACGAGTACCGAAGTATAGTTTTGATCAACTAAAAAAAGGCATCACATGTGATAAGTGTAAAGGATTTATTGACCATTATGAAAAGTATTTCATTGTATGTCCTAAATGCGGACACAAAGAAAATATTACATCGGCAGTATTACGTAGTATAGAGGAATATTGTTTACTATTTCCAAATAAAAAGCTGACAACAAACTCGATTCAAGAATGGTGTAAAATTACTTCACACAAAACAATTCAAAGGGTACTTTCAACACATTTTAAGCAACTGGGACATGGTAAATCCACCTATTATATTCGTAATAATTAACAGCCTTGTATAAAATTAAATGTAAATTAAGAGTCGTTGATGATTTTGAAGCATTTATATTGTTGGTTTATTTGGGTTAGGCTTGATTCTAGGGTTTCGATTTTGGGGACGACCAAGATGGGTTTTAGTTTTGGATCTTGGGCTTCATTCGCTAGCTTTGTCTACCAAGATGGGTTTAAGATTTGAGTCTTGGGCTTCATTCACTCGTTTTGTCGACCAAGATGGAGCTAAGTTTTGGTTCTTGAGCTTCATTCACTCGCTTTAACGACCAAGACGAATTTAAGATTTGGATCTTGGGCTTTATTCACTCGCTTTAACGACCAAGATGGGTTTAAGTTTTGGATCTTGAGCTTCATTCTCCCGCTTTAACGACCAAGATGGATTTTGGATTTGGATCTTGGGCTTCATTCGCTCGCTTTGACTACCAAGATGGATTTTAGTTTTGGATCTTGGGCTTCATTCGCTCGCTTTGATGACCAAGTTGGATTTTGAAATTAGATCTTGGGCTCCATTCGCTCGCTTTAACGACCAAGATGGATTTAAAAATTGAATCTTGAGCTTCATTCAAAGTTTTTTCCATAATGTAATGAAAAAGGAGTGACCACCCAAAATGGTCACTCCCTTATCAATTACTGCCCTACTTCCGCTTTTTCTTGATCTTCAATCCGTTTTTCCATTCTTTCGCGGTCTCTCTCAATAATGGGTTTCAAGTATTTTCCTGTATAGGACTCAGGAATCTCACATATTTCTTCCGGTGTTCCTGTTCCTACAATCGTTCCACCTTTTGCACCGCCCTCTGGTCCAAGGTCAATTAAATAATCTGCTGTCTTAATCACATCTAGATTATGTTCAATCACAAGGACGGTATCTCCATTTTCAACAAGTCGCTGAAGAACGACTAATAACCTGGATATATCATCAACATGCAGCCCAGTTGTTGGTTCATCAAGAATATATAAGGATTTACCATTTGACCGTTTATGAAGCTCGGAGGCAAGTTTTACACGTTGCGCTTCCCCTCCTGAAAGAGTCGTTGCTGGCTGGCCAAGCTTTATATAACCTAATCCAACATCATAAATTGTCTGCAATTTTCGTTTGATTTTAGGGATATTTTCAAAAAACTCAACAGCATCTTCAACAGTCATATCGAGAACATCGGCAATATTTTTCCCTTTATATTTTACTTCTAATGTCTCACGATTGTAGCGTTTCCCATGGCATACTTCACATGGGACATATACATCCGGTAAAAAGTGCATTTCAATTTTGATAATTCCATCGCCACGACATGCCTCACAGCGCCCGCCTTTGACATTAAAACTGAATCTACCCTTTTTGTACCCCCGAATTTTTGCCTCATTGGTAGCTGAAAAGACGTCACGGATATCATCAAACACACCTGTGTAGGTAGCTGGGTTTGAACGCGGTGTTCGACCGATTGGTGATTGATCAATATCAATTACTTTTTCGAGGTAATCAATGCCAGTGATCTCCCTATGCTCCCCAGGCTTGCTTTTTGCCCGATTCAGCTTTTGAGCTAAGGTTTTGTGTAACACTTCATTTACGAGCGTGCTTTTTCCCGAACCTGAGACACCTGTTACTGCCACAAAGCTACCTAGTGGAAATTTCACAGTGACATTTTTCAAATTATTTTCTTTTGCCCCTTTGATTTCAATAAAACGACCATCTGGTTTACGGCGTTCAATTGGTAATGGGATGAATTTTTTCCCGGATAAATATTGGCCCGTTAATGAATGTGGATCATTCATAACTTCTTTAGGTGTTCCAGCAGATATAATTTCGCCTCCATGAACACCTGCACCTGGACCAATATCAATTAAATAATCCGCAGCGAGCATTGTGTCTTCATCGTGTTCAACAACAATCAATGTATTTCCGATATCTCTCATACTTTGGAGTGTTTGAATTAAACGGTCGTTATCTCGCTGGTGCAAACCGATTGATGGTTCATCCAATATGTAAAGGACACCGGTTAATCGTGAACCAATTTGTGTTGCTAAACGAATGCGTTGTGCCTCTCCTCCAGATAATGTACCGGCAGCACGACTCAAAGTTAAATACTCTAATCCGACATTTACTAGAAAGCCTAGTCGCTCTCGAATTTCACGAAGGACAAGATTCGCGATTTGTCGTTCTTTTTCAGTTAAATCCAGCTGAATAAATAATTCATCTGCCTGTTCAATTGAAAGTTCTGTTACTTGCCCGATATGCTTATTATTGATTTTGACAGCTAGGCTTTCTTCTTTTAGGCGATAACCTTTGCATTTTGAACATGGCTGCTGTCCCATATATTTTTCCATTTGTTCACGAATATAGTCAGAGCTTGTTTCTCGATAGCGTCTTTCCACATTGCGTATGACGCCTTCGAATTTCACATGTCCTTCACGAATTTGCCCAAAATCATTTTCATAACGGAAATAAATCGATTCTTCACCAGACCCCAGCAAAATCTTATCTAATTGGTGCTTTGGAAGATTTTTTACAGGTGTATCCATATCAATTCCAAAATGATTACAAACAGCTTCAAGCAGCTGTGGATAATATTGTGAACTTACTGGCTCCCATGGTGCAATTGCATGTTCTTTTAATGAAAGTTCCGGATTCGGAATAATTAAACTGCGTTCGACTTTGAGCTTCGTTCCAAGTCCATCACATTCGGGACAAGCACCGAATGGGCTGTTAAATGAAAACATCCTTGGCTCTAATTTATCAATTGAAAACCCACAATGTGGACATGCTAAATGCTCGCTAAATAAAAGTTCTTCCTGGCCGATTACATCAATAATGACTCTTCCATCAGCAAGCCTCAAAGCTGTTTCTAGTGAATCTGCCAATCGGGAGGCAACTTCATCTTTTACGACAATCCGGTCCACTACTACTTCAATTGAATGTTTCTTATTTTTTTCCAATTCGATGTCTTCACTTAAGTCAAGCATTTCTCCGTCAACACGTACACGTACAAAGCCTTGTTTCTTAATATCTTCAAATACTTTTACATGGGCACCCTTACGCCCTGAAACAATTGGTGCCAACACTTGGAGTTTTGTTCTTTCCGGATATTCCATAATACGATCAACCATTTGTTCAATCGTTTGTGAAGTAATTTCAATTCCATGTGTTGGGCAAATTGGTCTCCCAATTCTTGCAAATAACAGACGTAAATAATCGTAGATTTCTGTTACGGTTCCAACCGTTGAACGGGGATTTCGACTTGTTGTTTTTTGATCAATTGATATCGCAGGAGATAGGCCTTCAATCGCATCGACATCTGGCTTATCCATTTGACCTAAAAATTGTCTAGCATAGGCTGAAAGTGATTCCACATATCTACGTTGACCTTCAGCATAAATCGTATCAAATGCCAATGATGATTTTCCCGAACCGGATAACCCTGTTAACACAACTAATTGATCTCTCGGAATGGTGACATCAATGTTTTTCAGATTATGTGCTCTTGCTCCTTGAACGATAATTTTATCTTTTGCCATATATATGTCATCCTTCCGCTTTCAATTCTAATAATGTATCACGAAGCTGTGCGGCACGTTCAAAGTCGAGCGCCTTCGCAGCTTCTTTCATATCATGTTCTAATTGTTGGATTAATTTTTCTCGTTCTTTTTTCGTTAATTTCGTTGGTGTTGTTGCAACATATTCTTCTTGGTCTTCTGCTGCACGAGTCGCCCGGATCACATCACGGATATCCTTTTGTATCGTTTGAGGGGTAATCCCATGTTTTGAATTATATTTTTCTTGAACTGTGCGGCGACGCTTTGTTTCTTCAATCGCCTTCTTCATTGAATCCGTCATCTTATCCGCATACATAATGACTTGGCCATTCGCATTACGCGCAGCACGGCCGATCGTCTGAATCAGTGAACGTTCAGAACGCAAGAATCCTTCTTTATCTGCATCAAGAATAGCAACTAGTGATACTTCTGGAATATCTAAACCTTCCCTCAACAGGTTAATTCCAACTAACACATCGTATTTTCCAAGACGTAGATCCCGAATAACTTCAATTCTTTCTAATGTCTTCACTTCCGAGTGTAAATATTGTACTTTTATACCGACTTCCTTTAAATAATCCGTTAAGTCTTCTGACATTTTTTTCGTTAACGTAGTAATAAGAACCCTTTCATTGCGTTCTACTCTTTCATTTATTTCACCAAGCAAGTCATCAATTTGTCCTTCAATTGGGCGAACTTCAATTGTTGGATCAAGTAGGCCAGTCGGACGAATAATTTGTTCAACCATTTCTGGAGTATGCTCGATTTCATACGGGCCTGGTGTTGCAGATACGTAAACGATTTGATTCACATGTGATTCGAATTCTTCAAATTTTAATGGTCGGTTATCCAAAGCTGATGGCAAGCGAAATCCATGCTCCACAAGAACTTGCTTGCGTGCCTGGTCACCATTATACATTCCGCGTATTTGGGGAATCGTGACATGAGATTCATCGACAACAATTAAAAAGTCTTCAGGGAAATAGTCTAGTAGTGTATACGGTGTGGAACCTGAAGGGCGTAATGTTAAGTGACGCGAATAATTTTCTATACCTGAGCAGAATCCCATCTCACGCATCATTTCTAAATCATAATTAGTCCTTTGCTCTAGCCTCTGTGCCTCAAGTAAACGATTATTATCACGTAGTTCCTTTAGACGTTCTTCTAATTCCTTTTCAATATTTGCAATCGCTACCCGCATTTTTTCTTCTCGTGTTACGAAGTGGGAAGCCGGGAAAATAGCGACATGATCACGATCACCAATAATTTCACCTGTTAGAGCATCAACTTCACGAATCCGATCTATTTCATCACCAAAAAATTCAACACGAATACAATGTTCATCCTTTGAAGCTGGGAAAATTTCAACAACATCGCCTCTTACTCGAAATGTACCCCGTTGAAAATCAATGTCATTTCTAGAAAACTGTATGTCTACAAGTTTGCGAAGAAGCTGGTTTCGTTCAACTTCCATTCCAGTTCGTAGAGAAAGGACCATTTCTCGGTATTCTTCCGGATTACCCAAACCGTAAATACATGAAACACTGGCAATAATGATTACATCTTCACGTTCAAATAAAGATGACGTTGCCGAGTGTCTTAACTTATCAATCTCATCATTAATACTCGAATCTTTTTCGATATATGTGTCTGTTTGAGGTACATACGCCTCGGGCTGGAAATAATCATAATAACTGACAAAGTATTCAACAGCATTATTTGGAAAAAATTCTTTAAACTCACTGTATAATTGTCCCGCTAATGTTTTATTGTGAGCAATAATTAAAGTCGGCTTTTTTACTTCCTTTATTACGTTGGAGATGGTAAAAGTTTTACCTGTCCCTGTTGCCCCTAGTAAGGTTTGATGTTTCTTTCCATTTTTTATGCCTTCAACAATTTTTCGAATAGCTTCGGGTTGATCTCCTTGCGGCTGATACTTCGAAACGAGCTCAAATTGTTCGTTCAATCCATTTTCCTCCCATCCACTTTACCTATCTATGTCATCTTTTCAAAAAAGGTTCTGTTAAACTAGATTATTGATTTCCGCTGCAGGTACTCGCTTTCCGCGGGGCTGGCGATGAGCCTCCTCATCGCTTCGCTCCCCGCGGGGTCTCATCTGTCCAGCTGATCCCGCAGGAGTCTCGCACCTTCCGCTTCAATCAACATGGTATCAATATCAACACTGAACTTTAACAAAGCTTCCCAAAAAGGTACATTATTCACGTTTTTTCATACTTATTATTTTACCACAAACAAATGTTTCTTAACCATAAAAAAGCGAACAAATTTTCGGTTTTTTAACATTTCACAGAAATTGAAAAAGAACCGGGAAAAAGGTTCCAAGTTCTTAATCGATTACTTTATTCTCTTTTCCAACGTATAAAGCTCTTCTTCTAACGAATTCATCCTTTGCACGACCATTTTTGTGCATCTGCAATTGCTTCATTATAAAAAATTGGCCCTAATTTTTCTTTAACAAATACAAAGACATTTTCAGCAGCTAAATCCCCGATTTCTTCGTCTCTTTCATTTAGAAAAAATTGTTGAATTTCCCTTATTGCATCTTCTTTCATTTCTTTTGTTATTTTTATCATGTTCTCTTCTCCTAACATTTACTTAACGCAAGTAAAAAGACGTTTGAAACAATGAACTTTTCATTTGCCTCAAACGTTTTTACTTTCCGGTTTTTTCCTTTTTTTATTTCGGTTTACCATACGGTTTGCATAATAAAATCCAATGGTTAACGATGCAGCGTCAATAATAAATAAAGGCCATGTATGTGTGTATCCTTTATAAACAGAAGCGACAATCAAGGCGACTGTTAATAGTAAGCCCACAATATGGTTATATGTTACCCTTGTGAAAAAGACAACGAGAATTCCTGGTAGAAAAATAGCTGCCAAAATTTTATCTAACATTGTTTTCACCCCTAAGGTTAAAAATCCTATCTCTATTCTTTTCTAAAATGGAAAAAAACACAAGGGGGGTGAAAATTTTTTATTCTTCTAAATTTGCTTTAACGATTTTTTGTGTGACTTTGTTTAGCTCGCTATGTTCAATAAATTTTTCATCGAGCATGTCTGGTAAAACTTCATTGAGAAAATATCTCACGCTTTCCATTTCTTTAAATTCAAGAATTGTTAATAAGGATTCTTCATAGATTTCTTGAAAAAGCGGTTCAGGATTCCCTTTTTGGATTTCTCCGAAGGATTCATATAACAAATCAATTTTATCTGCGACTGATAAAATTTTCCCTTCTAATGTGTCATCTTTTCCTTCTTTAAAACGGTCTAAGTAAATTTGCTGATATTCCTTTGGAAATTCTTTAAAAATAAATTTTTGCGTCATTTGTTCTTCTACTTGGCTGAACAAGTTTCTTAGCTCGGCTGAGGCGTATTTTACTGGTGTTTTTATATCGCCTGTAAACAATTCATTGTAGTCATGATTTAATGCTTTTTCATAAAGTGCCTGCCAATTTACTTTATTTCCTTTATTTTCTTCCACCGTTCCGAGAAATTGGGCTACTTTTGTTACTTTAAATGAATGACTGGCAACGGAATGTTCTTGGAATTTAAACTTTCCTGGACAGCGATAAATTTTTTCTAAATCCGATAAGCTTTTGAAGTATTGATGAATTCCCATATTATCACCTTTTTTTGTATTTCGTGAGATTGTAACATAGATTAGGAAAAAGAGACAAATTCATACCCCTTATGATATGATTTTTACTCTGGCTTTGTTATTGACAGACTCTCCAACTGAAATCAGTTTATCAGTAATTTTAATTAATTAATCTACGTGTCGGTTATTTATAACCTTATTAACTATATTTATCCATTTCTCTTCATATAATTTTTGGTTGTAATTCTTTTCAATCTTTTTTGATGCAAGCTTACCCATTTTTATTGAATCTTTAGGATTGTTAAACATGGTAATCATAGCTTCAGCTAATTTATCTACATTATATTTTTCAACTAGTAAACCATTTTCGTGATGATCTATTAATTCTCTCGGCCCGTATCTGATGTCGTAACTTACTACCGGTGTACAATTAGACATACTTTCCAAAACTGAAAGGGCAAATCCTTCAGTTTTAGAAGCTAATACACTAAATAAAGCTCCTTGATAAATATCCGAAGGGTTCTGTGTATAGCCTTTCAATGAAACATTTTCTGTTAATTTTAATTCTTTAATAAGCTTTTGAAGGTTTTCTCTTTCTGGACCTTCCCCCCATAATTCTAACCTTACATCTGGCACACTTTTCAATACAATTTTAAAGGCTTTAATTATGTGATTTAAATTTTTAATAGCTGAATATCTTCCTATCACTACTGCCAACTTTTCATCTTTCTCCACCTTTACTCCACCGAACAAACCTTTTTTAATACTAGATTTAGCTGCATGCGGAAGAACGAAAAGGTTATCTCTTTTTCCGATTCGATTTTCAATATCAATCTTTTGCTGATTAGTAAGAACTAATGCGGCATCTAGGTGATCAATATGATTAATACCCGTTTGAACTGTAGGTGCAATATCTGAATCCGTTTCATAAGGTGCGGCAAGATGACTACTATGCAACCTCCAAATTTTAGCCGCTTTTTTATTCTTAACTTTAATCATCAAAATATCTGTGTTTCTTGCATCAGATACTAAGACTGGATTTTCACAAGCCTCAATTACATTCTCAATCCAATCAGTTTTTAATTCTTCGTCATTCTTAAAGATCTTCTTAATGTTTCCGTTAATTTCATGGACATTAACTCGAATCGCTCTTCCGTTTTCTGGATTCACCCATTTAGAAAGATACGGTTGAGAATCGTTTCTATAATAAACCATTTGTCTTGGTTTATTTAAATTAATGTCCATATATGAAACTTTTCTAACTACACCATTTTCATCATAAACCTCTTTTTTCGTTCTATATCTTTGTTCATTAAAATAATCAACAAAATCTAAAATACCATCATCGTGATATTTCTTGTATCTAGTGTATAGTCCATTTTCATAAACTCTATATGCATTATGTCCAACATGTGGGTCTAAAACCCCTGTTTCAATTGGTTCAGGCTTTACTAATAACTCTTCTTCCCCACAAAGTTCTTCATACATGTTTAATACTTTAACGTTTTTATTTAACTGATCTGTTTCTATCAAATTTTTACGAATTTTATCATACCTAGTATTAAAGTCAAATGTGAGAATATGAGTATCATATCCCATATTTGCAAATGTATTTGCTTGATTTAAGGATGCTTTTGTTAACCCGCCACGCTTTACGTCCAAGGAATTAACTAAAAAAAACATGCTTGTATTCAAATACTTTTTCCTCCCGTAGAAAAAGATATATTTTACCAGTTAATAATATCATATTTTTACTATAAATTCTTATTATTTCTATTTTTAAACTAATAATTCGGTATGATCGTTAGTCACCCTTTCAAACTCTTGAAGATGGTAATTAGAAATAAAGTGGCGTTTTTCCGAGACGTTTAAAGTTTATTTAAAATCCGTCATATGCCTCTTGATTTGATTAAAACCAATCGTTAGCCACAAATATAACGGCAATCAAACGAAAACTGCTCCTTTATTTTACCTCTTTATTTTGGGGCATAAACATAGAAGCCAACCTCATTATTAGTGCACGCTTTTTGAAGTCTTGGTTGAATTCATTTTTTCTCCTTCGCTGAAACTCCCCATGTTTATTCTTGAATGCTTCACAATATAGTTGTTTATCAAAAATATTCCTCTCCATAAAAAAAGTACCACAGTCCAAATGACCGTGGCAGACCCCATTTTTTCTTTCTTTTTAAAAAATACTGTAGCCTTTTTTCTTAGCCTCAATCATTAATGTTAAACTAATTAATGTAACTAAAACCGTCGCTCCCATGTCAGAAAGAATGGCAATCCAAAGTGTTAGCCAGCCTGGGATTGTTAGAAGTAAGGCAATTAATTTTAGACCTAGAGCTAATGATATATTTAATTTAATAATATGATTAACGCGTTTTGAAATTCTAACTGCAGAAGGTAGTTTTCCTAGATGATCCTGCATTAGGACGATATCTGCTGTTTCAATGGCACTGTCCGTTCCTTTTCCCATTGCAATTCCGAGATCAGCGGTCGCTAGAGCTGGTGCGTCGTTGATTCCATCTCCTACCATTGCAATTTTTCCCTTTTGTGTGAGTTCCTTTATTTTTTTAACCTTTTCATCAGGTAAAAGATTGGCATAGTAATTTGATAAGCCAATTTGTTCAGCAACTTTTTTAGCCGTTTTTTGATGATCTCCTGTCAACATTACCGTATGTTTAATTCCTGCTTGATGTAATTCGTTAATAATTTGTTTACTTTCGCTACGAACTTCATCGGTTATCCCCATTAAACCAAGAACTTTTTCTTTATCTGCGACAGTAACAAGTGTATATTCCTGATCTTTAAGTGCTGTAATTTCTTTTTGAATGCTTGCTGTCATTGCGGTAGTAGGCAGTCCTTTTTCATTGCCAACAAAGTAGCGCTCTCCGTTTACAATTGCTGAGATCCCTTGACCGGGTAATGTTTCCACATCTGTTGTTTCGATAAGAGGGGCTGATGCTTCTTCAACTTTTCGCATCACTGCTTTTGCAAGGGGATGGGAAGAAAGCTTTTCTACTGAGCCCGCAATCGTCAAAAATCGCTCATCAAATACTTTCATTATTTCTACAAACGGTTCGCCTTTCGTTAGTGTTCCTGTTTTATCAAAAGCGATCGTATCAATCTTTCCTAATTGTTCAAGGAAAACTCCGCCTTTAATGAGAATACCATTTCGAGCGTTCCGTGTGATTCCGGATACAATAGCTATTGGAGACGAAAGAACGAGTGCACAAGGACAACCGACAATTAACACCGCTAAGCCTTGGTAAAACCATTTTCCCCAATCTGCACCTGCCAAAAGTGGCGGAGCAATCATAACAATAATCGCGATTATTATTATTGCGGGTGTGTAATACTTTGCAAAATGGTTAATAAACTGTTCTGTAGGTGTTTTTGTTTCTTGTGCTTCCTCTACTAAGTGTAGAATTTTTGCAAGAGAAGAATCTTCATATGATTTCGTAATGGAAATTTTTAAGATTCCTTCATTATTAATACTGCCACCATATACGGATTCATCGATCGATTTTTCGACTGGCATCGGTTCACCAGTGATGGCCGCCTCATTTACTGAACTTTTTCCTTCGATTACAATTCCGTCCGAAGGGATTTTTTCTCCCGGCTTGACTAATACGATATCTCCTGCATTTAATGTTTCAATAGATACAATCTGTTCTTTTCCATTTGCAATTAATGTTGCTTGTTTCGGAGCGACCTTTAGCAATGCCTCCATCGAACTTCTAGCTTTTTCCATGCCAAGACCTTCAAGAAATTCATTGATTCCGAAAAGAATGGCGACTAGTGTCCCTTCTTTCCATTCACCAATTCCAAATGCACCAATGAGTGCTATGGTCATCAATGTATCGATATTAAATTTTAAACGAAATAAGTATTTGATTCCTTGGATAAAAGTTTGGTATCCGCTCAATGCTGCGGCAATTATAAAGATCGTAATTGCTATACCTTCGCTCCATTTGCCAACGAATATCGCGATAAAATAAAGCACCGCTGACATTATAATTAATGTTTTTAGCATGCGGTTTGAATGTGAATGTGCGTGGGTATGATTATGATCGTCATGTGCATGTTCGTCTTTGACAATGGCCGTTCCATCATTTGCCAAAATCTTTTCTACTTGGGTGAGTGAAATATCATCTTTTACGATTAACTTGCTCGAGTTATACAAAACTTTTGCATCCTCGCCATTCTCAAGTTTTTGAATTTCCTCTTCCATTTCCCTGGCACAATTTGCACATGAAAGGCCTTGTAATTTATATTCAGCCATGTTAACTCCCCCTTGAACAAAGCAAGCAGTCTGTTACTATTTTTTCGATTATGACTTAATTGATCGTCTTTTATAATCTGTGTTTTCCACGTGTTATTATGTGAAAAAGATAGTCAGTGATGTCTAGCATGGTTAATGGTTTGTTTCAGTATATTCATAACATGTTCATCGTCGTGCGAATAAAATAATGTTGTGCCTTCTCTTCTGTATTTTACTAAGCGCAGGTTTTTCAAAAATCTTAGTTGATGCGATACAGTTGTTTGAAGAAGTGATAGTTTTTCGGCAATTTCATTTACGGAATGTTCTTTTTCGGATAATAAATGCAGAATTCGAATCCTTGTTGGTTCAGATAATGCTTTAAATGTTTGGGAAACGATAAATAATGTTTCTTCATCTAATTCATCATGCTCTAAATCAATACGATTATTATCTTCTGTCATTGGTTTCACCTCTATTATATTCAATATATGCATATATGTTCATATATTATATTTTTCATTTTATATAATGGGCCTTAAAGAAGTCAAGTATTATCAGAAAAATAGGATATCGATTTCCGCTCCAATCATAGTGCAAAAATAGCATTTTACTTTAACACAGCCAGAAAAATAAAAAACAGACGCTTTTTCGTCTGCTTTAGAGTCTTATTATTTATTTAGATCGACTAAGGAGCCGGTTTTCAAATATACGATCCATTCACATACGTTGGTTACGTAGTCTCCGATTCGTTCTAGGTGCTGGGCGACGAGTAGAAAGTGGAGAGCTTGATTTACTTTCGTTGAGTCTTGTTGCATAATTTCAATTAATTCCATAAAAATCATTGATAGATATTTATCAATTTCATCATCTTTTTTTGAAACGGCAACCGCCCCATCACGGTCAAGGGATATATAAGCATCTAACACTTCACGGACCATGGCTTTTACGATTTCAGCCATTTTAGGAATATCAATAAGCGGTTTTAAATAGGTTTCGTCCTTTAAACGAATCGTTGATTTAGCGATACTAACGGCATGATCTCCCATTCGCTCTAAATCTGTTGCTACTTTTAACATTGTGGCAATTCGTCGTAAGTCAGTTCCCACAGGTTGTTGCAAAGCAATTAACTCGAAACATTTCTTCTCAATTTCCACTTCATATTCATTTATCCGTTCGTCATCTAATACAACTTCCAACGCTAGTTCACTATTTTTGTTCACTAATGATGTGACACTTTTGTATATCGCCTCTTCGACGAGAAGTCCCATCGACATTAATGTTTCATGAAGTTCTGTTAAGCGATCCTCAAACACTCGTCTTGCCACCATGAATACCCCCTTAATTCTTAATATGCAATTAGCCAAATCTCCCCGAGATATAATCTTCGGTTTCTTTTCTTTCTGGATTGGTAAAAATAGAATGGGTTTGATTGAATTCAACAATCTCACCATTTAGAAAAAATGCGGTTTCATCTGAAACGCGTGCTGCTTGTTGCATACTGTGTGTGACAATAATGATGGTGTACTGCTCCTTCAATTCTAATATTAGCTGCTCGATTTTTGAGGTAGAAATTGGGTCTAAAGCTGAAGCGGGTTCATCCATCAAAATGACATCAGGTTGAATGGCTAACACTCTCGCTATAACAAGTCTTTGCTGTTGTCCACCGGATAGTCCCATCGCAGATGTGTGTAAGCGATCTTTTACCTCATCCCATAACGCCGCTTGTCGTAAGCTTTTTTCGACGATTTCATCAATCATTCCTTTTTTCTTCATTCCATGAATTCGCAAGCCATAGGCGACATTTTCGTAAATGGACATTGGAAAAGGATTGGGACGTTGAAACACCATGCCTACTTGTTTTCGAAGTTCGACGACATCAATTTTCGGACTATAAATTTCCTGATTATTATAGTTTAGACTGCCTTCTACTCTGAAGCGTGGCACTAAATCATTCATACGATTCAATGTCCGCAAAAACGTAGATTTTCCACATCCTGACGGCCCGATAAGTGCGGTTACTCGATTTTTTTTCATATTGATTGATATATTTTTCAAAGCTTGGAATTGATCATAATATACATTTAATTCCTTGCTGCTAATGATTGTTTTCGTTGTTTCGCGTTGTTCCATTGAGATGGCCAATTCGTTTCACCTACTTCGTATGATATTATCCGTGTTTCTGTTCAAATAGGTTTTGCTAATTGTGACTGTTGATTTCCGCTCCAGGCACTCGCTTTCCGCGGGCGGTCCGGGGAGCCTCCTCAGCGCTTAAGCGCCTGCGGGGTCTCCCCTGCCCCGTACTCCCGCAGGAGTCTCGTGCCTTCCGCTCCAATCAACATAGTTATAAATTCAACAATGTATATCTAATACTTCCTTCAATTAAATTGTAAATTTACCTATCCAAAATTCCCGGAAACATAATCTTCTGTTTGTTTTTGCTGAGGATTTGTAAAAATGTTTCTTGTTTCACCGTATTCAATCAGGTCCCCCATGTAAAAGAAGGCTGTGTAATCAGAAATTCTGGCGGCTTGTTGCATGTTGTGTGTAACGATGACGACTGTATAGTCCTTTTTCAATTCCATGATTAACTCTTCAATTTTACTCGTTGAAATTGGATCTAAAGCGGATGCTGGTTCATCAAGTAAAAGGACATCCGGTTCCATCGCAATTGCTCTTGCAATACAAAGTCGCTGTTGCTGACCTCCTGATAATGCAAGGGCTGACTTATTTAAACGATCTTTAACCTCATCCCAAAGGGCCGCTTTGCGTAGGCTTTTTTCGACGATTTCCTGTAATACTTTTTTATTTTTCTCTCCGTGCTGTTTAGGGCCAAATGCGACATTATCAAAAATACTTTTTGCAAATGGATTTGGACGTTGAAACACCATCCCAATATTTTTTCGGATTTCAAATACATTGACATCCGCTTGATTAATATTAAATTCTTTATAAAAGATGCTTCCTTCGACACGACATCCTTGAATCTCGTCATTCATTCGATTTAAACTTCTTAAATAGGTAGATTTCCCACAACCTGATGGTCCAATAAATGCGGTCACTTGATTTTTATAAATGGGCATCGAGATATTTTTCAAAGCAAGATTACTCCCATAGTAAACATGTAAATCCTTTGTTTCTAATGCTGTTTCTTTCTTTACTGTCCGGTCCTTTCGTTCATTTTTTCGATTCGTAAGTGAAACAACGACTTTACTTTGTCTCTTTTCCATTAATGCTTCCATTCATTCCACTCCTTCGTTTGCTATTAAGAAGATGTCATTCTTTTATAGATAAGTTTTCCAATCCATCGTGCTGCAAGGTTAAAGAGTAAGATTAAGATGATAAGCAACGCGGATGTGCCACTCGATACCTCTTTTACATCAGGCATTAATCCTTCTGAATTAATTTTCCAAATATGAACGGCAAGTGTTTCTGCTGGTCTCATCGGATTAAGTGGTGATGTCGGGCTAAATGGATTCCAATTTGAAAAGTCGAGAATCGGCGTACTCATTCCGGCTGTATATATTAACGCGGCCGCTTCACCGAATACTCTCCCCGATGCAAGAATAATTCCGGTAACAATACCAGGGATGGCTGCTGGAAGTAATATTTTTTTGATCGTTTCCCATTTCGAAATGCCAAGGGCAAGTCCTGCTTCCCGCTGTGCATTGGATACACCTTTCAAAGAGGTTTCAACTACACTAACCATTAACGGTAAGTTAAATATCGTAAGGACGAGTGCACCAGTTAATATCGAGAACCCCCACCCCATATAAATGACGAAGAATAAAAATCCAAACAAACCAACGACAATGGACGGAAGGGATGACAATACTTCAATCACAGTGCGAAGAATATCGGTAAATACATTTTTCTTTGCATATTCAGACATATATATTCCAGCACCTAATGATAATGGAATGCTGATGATCATTGTTAAAACGAGTAAATAAAATGAATTAAAGAGCTGTGGTCCAATTCCCCCACCTGCCTGAAACGATTGTGGAGGTGATGTAATAAACTTCCAACTTATATTTCCGACCCCGTTGACGAGAATATAGCCAAATAATCCAGCTAGAAGCAAGACAATAACAGCGGCAATTGCGTAAAAAATAACGGTTGCCATACGATCGACGAGTTTTGCATTCATTAGTAAACCCTCCTGCGACCTAAGATGCGAATAATAATGATAAAGACTAGTGACATGAGCAATAACATTAATGCTAATGACCATAAAGCATTATTCTCTGCTTTCCCCATGACGGTATAACCCATTCCCATTGTTAAAATACTCGTTAATGTTGAAGCAGGTTCTACTAATGAAGTCGGTATGACGGTAGAGTTTCCAATAACCATCTGTACGGCTAAAGCTTCACCAAATGCACGAGCCATTCCGAAAACGATCGCTGTCAATAAGCCAGGTAATGAAGTCTTAAGAATAACTCGGTAAATGGTTTGCCAGCGTGTTGCACCTAATGCTAAAGAAGCTTCTCTTATTTGCATTGGGACGGCTTCGATGGCATCCATTGAAAGACTTGTAATTGTCGGTAAAATCATCACTGTCAAAACGATTGTTCCTGCTGCAATGCCAAATCCACTTCCTCCTAGATGCTCTCTCAAGAAAGGAACAACGACACTTAAGCCAACAAATCCATATACAACTGATGGGATTCCAACAAGAAGCTCTATAACTGGCTGCAACACTTTCTTCCCAAACTTTGGTGAAATTTCTGTCATAAATATCGCTGCACCAATAGCAAGTGGTGAGCAAATAATGGCTGCTAAAAGAGTAACTGCAAAGGAACCGAAAATAAGCGGCAACGCCCCTACAATTGGTTTTCCTAATTCATTTAAACTACCAGGCTTCCACTCTAGTCCTGTAAAAAAGTCAACGATACTTGCTTTATTAACTGTAAAAGTGCTAAACCCTTTTGATGCAACAAAATATAAAATGGAAATCGCAATCATAATCATGATAGAAACAGAAGTAAATGTGAGAATTCTCCCCCTTTTTTCAGTCCAAATCTTAGTTGAAGAATTCCACTGTTTTTCAGTCATCTTTATATCCTTTAATTCCAAGATACTTTCCCCTTTCAAAGACATGTGTCAGTTTCTTGAAGAAAATGATTCTAGCAGCTAACACAAGCATAAAAAACGAATACTTCTCCCTTTTTCTTACAATCAATGAAACTTCCATTCTTAGCTTTCGACTAATGAATGGAAGTTCTAATCCTATAAGTTACCTATTTATTCTTTATATTCCCATCTGCATCACGTTCTACTTTCATTCCTGTCACTGGAATATAACCTAGTTTCGGAATAACTGAAGATTGAATGTCATCACTTAGGATGAAGTCTAAAAATTCTTTTGCTAATCCTTTAGGCTCACCGTTTGTGTACATATGTTCATACGCCCAGATTTTCCAATCATTTGTTTCTACATTTGCTTCCGTTGGTGCAACGCCATCCACTTTTAATGGTTGAATCGAATCATTGAAATAAGAGAATGCTAGATAACTAATCGCTCCTGGTGTTTCACTAACAATTTTTTGAACAGTACCAGATGAATCTTGTTCTTGTGCTTTAGCAGGTGTTGCTCCATCAAGTGCATGCTTTTCAAATACTGCTCTTGTTCCAGATCCTTCCGCACGGTTGATAATGACAATTTTCACATCTTTACCGCCGACATCTTTCCAGTTTTTAATTTTTCCTGTAAAGATGTCAATAAGTTGTTTCTTCGTAATGTCTTCTACACCTGCATCTTTATTTACTACTGGCCCCATGCCTACTACTGCGACTTTATGGTCAACAAGTTTACTTGCATCAATGCCATCCTTTTCTTCTGCAAAAATATCAGAGTTACCGATATCTACTGCACCTTCACTAATTTGGCTTAGGCCCGTACCACTTCCGCCTCCTTGGACATTAATGGTAGCCCCTTGATTTGTACTCATATATTGATTTGCTGCTTCATCAACCAATGGTTGTAATGCACTTGATCCAACTGCAGTGATTGAGCCTTTTGTTGATTCTTTATCTCCACCTTCTGCATTTGCTTTCGAGCCTGTTTCATTATTGCTTCCACATCCGGCTGCGAAAATTGCAAACACTAGTAACATACTAAATAATGCTAAGACTCTTTTTCTCATCTACTTTTGCCCCCTAGTTTTTTAGGTGATTTTTCTTACAAGATTAAGATAATCTATGGGTATTAAGCGTGTATTAATGAAATGTTAAGATATTGTAAATTAGAATCTGTTAAACAAGGGGGTTGATTTCCGCTGCAGGTGCTCGCTTTTCCGCTTCAATCAACCAAATGTAAAAATTTGCAAAGCGACTTAACATTGCAATAAAAAAACACATCCATAATCGGATGTGTTTGATAGAATTTCGAGAAAATCTACCTATTTTGTTTTTTAGGAAGGGTTATTGTAAATAGTGTTCCCTTGCCTTCTTCACTATCTACTTGGATAGAACCATGGTGGGATTCGACTAGATGTTTGACAATCGCAAGTCCAAGTCCAGTTCCTCCTGAATTACGTGAGCGAGCTTTATCCACTCGATAGAAACGTTCAAAAATGCGTGGCAATTCTTCTTTCGAAATTCCAATACCAGTATCTTTCACAGTTAACTCAATTTGGTCGTCTTTTTCCACAATCCCAATTTCAATTGTTCCTTTGTCAGGAGTATAGGTCACAGCATTGGCAACAAGATTCAATATAATTTGCTGCAAACGATCCTTTTCCGCATCAATGATGACTGGTTTTTGATTAGGAAGTTTGATAGTTAATTGTTTTTTATTAATTTCTTCTTGAATCGTATCGATCGTTTCGTAAATGACACCTGTTACATTTAATGGCTCGGGATGAAATGGAAGCTGATGCTGTTCAATTTTTGATAAGTGAAGAATATCGGTAATTAAACGATGGAGCCGCTCACTTTCATCATGAATAATCGTTAAGAAGGATTTTGCTATTTCGGGATCATACATTGCACCATCTAGCAATGTTTCTGCAAATCCTTTCAAAGAAGTAATAGGTGTTTTTAATTCATGCGAAACATTAGCAACAAATTCGCTACGCATTTTCTCCAATCTCCGAATGTCCGTTATATCATGAAGGACCGTAATGATTCCTTTTATTTCTCCATTTGCCCCTAAATAGGGTGCTAAATGAGCATCCAAAATTCTTTGATCGGGGTAATACATTTGCACTTCATCATGAATTTTTATTTTTTTCTTTAATGATTGATCAATTAATTGACTAAGACCAAAGCTTTTGCCTGCTTCAATATGTAGTTTACCTCTTAATTGATCGGCCGTTGATCCAATAATTTTTTCCATAGCTGGATTTACAAGAACGATGCGGCCTTCCGGATTGATTAGCATGACGCCACTAACCATATTGGTTAGCACACCAGTTAATTTTTGCTGATTTTCGCTAATTTCCTCCATCTGGTGCTGTAAGCTTTTCGCTAATGTATTGATAGCGATCGAAAGCTGCTCCAGTTCCCCGTTTGTTTTCGCCCTTACTCTGCTACTATAATCTTTTTCAGAAAGTCTTCTAGCTACTTGGATAATATCTTCAATCGGTCTTGTAATTCCTTTCGCTAAGCTAATGGCAATAATACTTGCTAAAATTAATGTAATTCCCATCGCTAAACCAAGACTTAGCCACAATTTTTTTATAGCATGATCAATATTTTGCAATGTAAACGCAACTCTTATTACTCCGACTACTTGATCATCGTTTTGAATAGGAGTGGCCACATACATCATATTGTAACCAAGGGTTTCACTAAATCTAATGGACTCAGCATTTTTCTTATGCCGTTTGATAATATCTTTAAACTCGGGACGATTCGCATGACTTTCCATCTTTGCCGGGTTATCTTCAGAATCCGCTATCACGTCACCGTTCGCATCAATGATGGTAATTCTAGGTTGGTTTTCGGCATAAAAGCTTTCGACCTTTTCTTGCAATTCATTGGATTGTTTTCGAATTTCTTTTGAATTAATAAATTCAGATACAATATTTGCATCTTGAAATAATTGATTCCTTGTCATATCCATATAAGTATTTTTCATCAAATCTCCGATAAAAAAACCTATCGCTAGTAGGACAAAAAACAATAGCAATAAAAAACGAAAAGAAATTTTCAACCAAAGTTTATTCATTTTTCGGTCCTTCCATTTTATATCCAAAGCCTCTTATCGTTTTAATATATTGTGGTTGTTTCGTATCTTCTTCAATTTTTTCGCGTAAATGACTAATGTGGACATCCACAATTCTAGTATCTCCTGCATAATCATAATTCCATACCGAATCTAACAGTTGATCCCTGCTTAAAACTTTCCCTCTATTACTTGATAAATAGAGCAGAAGTTCAAATTCCTTCGGTGTTAGTTCTAGCTTCTCACTTTTAAAATAAGCTTCAAATTGCTCCGGATATACCTTCAAATGGCCGATTGTATAATGCGGTTCTTCGGTTTCATTTGCTTCATTCGTTTCCGTTGTTCTTCGTAAGATTGCCTTTACTCTAGCAACAACCTCTCTAGGACTAAATGGTTTTGTTAAATAATCATCTGCACCGAGCTCAAGTCCGAGAATCTTGTCCAATTCATCCCCTTTAGCTGTCAGCATTAAGATTGGAGTTTTTATTTTTTCCTGGCGAAGTCTTTTACAAATTTCCATTCCATCCATTCCAGGCAGCATTAAATCTAAAACGATAAAACTAAATTGTTCCTTCAAGGCAAGTTCATAGCCTTCGGTACCATTTGCGGCAGTAATAACGGAAAATCCCGCTTGTTCTAAGTTGAATTTTAAAAGTGTAACGATTGAAGGTTCATCATCGACTACAAGTATTTTATTCATGTTAAAAGCTCCCTCCAAGTACCAGCTTATTTTTCTTTATCATACATGGAAGGGATTTTTATGTCATTAAAGAAATATTTTCATAAGCAAAAAAAACTATTAGAATGGATCTGGAAATATTCGTGTAAAGTAGCTTCGTTTCTATAAATTTCTTAATGGGGTTTTGACTACCAAGTTGGACTCGTTGCTTCGTTCTTGGGCTTCATTCCAGGGCTTTGACTACCAAGTTGAGCTGGTTGCTTCGTTCTTGAGCTTCATTCCAGGGCTTTGGCGACCAAGTTGGGCTGATTGCTTCGTTCTTGGGCTCCATTCCGGGGTTTTGACTACCAAGTTGGACTCGTTGCTCCGTTCTTGGGCTTCATTCCAAGGCTTTGGCGACCAAGTTGGACTTTTTGCTTCGCTCTTGGGCTTCATTCCGGGGCTTTGGCGACCAAGTTGGGCTGGTTGCTTCTCTCACCGGATAGATTGAATAACCTCCACATAAGAATGTTACTTTTCTTTAATCACGTATTTACAATGATCGCCGCCTTTAGACATGCAGCACACTTGTTCAATTTCATTTGTTTTTAATATCTTTTGAAATAAAGAGTGCTCACATGAACATGCTTTTTGGTACTTTCTAGCAACGTCAAAAATAGGACAATTATACTCCGTTAATTCAAAAGTACCATCCTCTTTTTCAACCCACTCCACCATATACCCGTTTTCGTTTTGAATATTAGCCAGTTCCGCTACCCGATCCTTTAATTGATTGTGTTGAATACGCTCTTTATATTTATTTTCTAATCGTCGTTCACGGTTTTGGAATAACGTATCTATCATCTCTTGTCCGTTCATTTCTTCAATGTCTTCCAGAAATTCAACTGTTATACTCGAATAGCTTTTTGGAAATTGATTTTCGCCCGTTTTTGTCAAAAAATACACTTGGACAGGTCTTCCCATCGATTTCCGTATTGTTTCGGATTGGATCAATCGTTCATTTTCTAAATTATTTAAATGGCGTCTTACCGCCATTCCGGTAATTTCAAGATGAGATTCCAAATCAACCACACTTAATTTTTTATATCTTTTTAATAAATGAAGAAGTTGATCCCTCGTTGAAGATTTTTTTTCCAACTTTCTCACCTCCGAATTTTTTCGTTGTACGAAGTAGTTTATTTTGTTATATTGATTATAACAACATTTTATACAAAAATATATAAAAAGTGTAGCTTATCGGTATGCCTTGCATATTTTAGAAGTACTACTACATAATTAAGGAGATTAACATGAAACTACTTGGAATTTCTGGTACTATTTCAGGTGAAAGAACAAGGTTAGTTGTTGAAAAAATACTTCAATCCGCCAAAGAACAATTCCCTGAAATAGAGATCGAATTATTAGATTTACAAAAATACGATGTTCAATTTTGTGATGGCCGGAACCCATCTACGTATACGGGGGATACGAAAACCGTTATTGATATCGTGTCTTCAGCTGATTTTTACATTATTGGAACACCAATTTATCAAGCGTCGATGACGGGAGCATTGAAAAACTTGTTTGATTTAGTACCGGTCGATGCATTTAGCGGGAAAGTCATCGGTTTTGCAGCAACAGGGGGAACATACCAACATTACTTAGTCATTGAAAACCAATTAAAACCAATTGCGGGATTTTTTCGATCATTTGTTGCACCGAATTATGTCTATGTTCACGATACCCATTTCAATTCAAGCAATGAAATCATCGATCAAAATGTCATTCAACGTATAAACGGACTTGCACATCAAGTCGTTTTCATGCAAAAATCATTAAATCATAAATAAAATGATTGAATTTTTTATATGCTAGAATATAGGATAAATATATCCTGATTGATAGTATAATGAATTGAGAACCAATTGGCTCTGTTTTATCTAACTATAATCATTCTCATTCCAGTTTCTAATGAGAAATCATGTAAAGGTGGTCAGTTTATATGGCTTTTGTAATTACATTTCCTTGTCAAGGAGAGAAAGCTGCAGAATGTGTAGAGGTTTGCCCAGTCGATTGTATTGCTGAAGGAAAGGATCAATTTTACATCGATCCGGATATTTGTATTGATTGCGGTGCATGCCAAGCAGTTTGCCCGGTTGACGCTATCTTCCACGAAGAAGAATTACTCGATGAGGACATGGAGTACTTTGAAAAAGCGAAGAAGTTTTTTACAACTTGATAATCATTAAGAAAAACGCCTGAACCTACAGGCGTTTTTTTCATTTCTCCTATTCCATTTTGTGATTCTACTAAAATTTTTACAAACATATAAATAGAATAACATGAATCACGAGGTGAGTTGATGAAGAAACGGACACCATTTATTGTCCCCTTTTTACTTGTAGCAGCGATTTTATTTATTTCCAGCCTTCTAACCTCAGTAGGGAGCAAATATTTTACTTCCTCCTATGTAAGTCAATCCATGAAAAACTTCTCTCCGGAAAACTTTGTTTATTTAATGGGATTGGAATTTTCACAAGTACATGAAGTATTACCGGAAAAAAGTAAGCCGCCGAAAATATCGACAGTTGTTTTTAATGCAGCTACAAATTTGAAGCCTGGTGATATTCGGAGCTTACTTGGCAGAGAGCTGCCCGGATTTTACTCCTATGATGCGGAAATCTTTTTTGCCGGAAAAGGGGCGGATTATACGAATTTACCTGTTGAATCTTCTCCTCCTCTTGAAGAAGTGCTGAAAGATAATGAAATTAATGAGGAAAATATTAAATCTGACGTTCCTGAAACAAATAAAAAGAAACCTAAAATGACGACAAATGGCAGAAAAGTTGTATATATTTACCACACGCATAGCTATGAGTCATTTAAACCACTTTTGAAAAATGGGGCAGTTTCAAGTAATAATGAAAAGGTAAATGTCGTTGCGGTTGGAAAAAAACTAACCGAAGAACTTGAAGAGCGTGGGATTGGTGTGGTGCATGATAAAACTAATATGGCAGAAGCACTTCATGCCAAAGGATGGTCTGTAAATGATGCCTACACCTTATCAAGAAGTATGGTTGCATCCACTTTATCCAGAAATAAAGATATTACGAATATAATTGATATTCATAGGGATTCTCAACCACGAAAATTAACAACAACTAAAATTAATGGGAAGCCATATGCCAAAATTTCTATTATTGTTGGAAAAGAAGTGAACAACTTTGAAAAAAATCGAAGCTTTGCTTTAAAATTTGCTAAACAAATGGAGAAAAAATATCCCGGTATTATGCTTCATGGTGTAATGATCAAAGGGTATAATCAAGGAAATGGAAAGTATAATCAAGATCTGGCTAAAAATGCGATGCTATTCGAAATCGGTGGCGTTGATAATAATCTTGATGAATTGTATCGTACAGCAGAAGCTATTGCTGACGTGTACAGCGAATTTTACTGGGAAGCGGAAAAGGTTTCTGCTGAGCAGAAATAATAGAATGCTGTACATCAAATAAGGACAAACTGAAATGGAAATAAGAAAGGAGATGGTGTTCATGACAAAAAAATTTAACAAAGGAAGTAAAAATCAAAACGCACCCCAATCACAAGGCCAGGATCCTTTTAGCGGGGATAACAGTAAGGGAAATAAACGAAATAAAGGTAAGAACTCTAAAGAAGATTGAGAAAAGACAAACCGGTTTATTCGAATAACGGGTTCACTTGTTAGGTGCAAAACGCTAAATCACAAACATAATCACATAAATTTCACAACACAATTCACAGTATATTGCACAGTCAAAAAGGTGTAGGGATACAAATATCCCATGCCTTTTTTTTAATTTTACTAACCAGTTGTATAAGTTCAGTATATGCCCTAGCAAGTTTGAAAAATAAGCGGAGAAATTTCCCTTAATTAATAAATTTCACTGAAAATGACCTAAATAGACGAAGAAATTCCGCCTATTGACTCGAAAAACGTAAAAATGGGTATTTTTTCTTTGCCTAACCGGAAAATCTCCGCTTATATCCCTGAACCAGGACTCTATTTTGTAGTTTAAGCGGAAAATCTCCGCTTATTAAATATCACTGGTTTCTTCAATTAAGGTAAGAAATCTAGTTAACCTCATTTGGATACATTTCAGGTAGCCTTCGCGAGGTAAAAATGCATCTGTGGGGTCTTCTAAGACCGCTAATCATGTAGGAATCTGTGTGCCCGGGAAATTTATCCATTAAAATTAAATCCAACAACCCCTGTAATCACAACATAATCCACATACTAAATCACAAAAAACTCACACACCTCCAATAATTATTTCATACTCCGTGTTTTTACTATGTGATTCAGGAAACAATTAACAATTAAAATTCACCAAAATGTTGATAAATCAGTAAAAAACGCACTGTGAATCATAGTGTGAATTCAAGTGCGTTTTCCTATGTGTTTTACAATGTTTGCACCTCAAAAGTGAACCCGTTCTTTATTCGAACCGGTTTGTTTTTTCGAAGTAATTATTTTCCTAATTGGAATTGCAATCCTCTTTGATAATAGGTTTCCATCACTTCCTTCGGGACCATACTCCCGCCTGTGCCCCAAGCAAGATGAACTGCATTTCGCATTTTTCCTAATACAAATTGGTCTTCCAAATACTTTAGTCCCGACCGATCATTAAATAGTCGAATCGGTCCGGCTACTCCCGCCAACGCCGAAGGTTCTAAATACATCCCCTCTGTATCGGCTAAAGTGCTAAGTAAAGCATATAAGTGTTCATCACTTACTGTATATACTCCGCTAATTAGATTTTCCAATGTTTTACCGACAAATCGTGATGGTCTTCCAACAGCGAGTCCATCCGCTGCTGTTACATTATCAATTCCAAATTCTTGTACTGATATATGATCATGCTGTTCTGTCATTAATCCTAGAAGCATGCAAGGAGAATGGGTCGGCTCAGCAAAAAAGCAGTGAACATGGTCTTTAAATACTAATTTAAGCCCGAAAGCTACTCCGCCTGGTCCGCCCCCAACTCCACATGGAAGATAAACAAATAATGGATGCTCCTCATCCACTTTAATATCCATCTTGTCAAATTGTTCTTTTAATCGAAACGCTGCAACTGCATACCCTAAAAATAAAGTAGTCGAATTTTCATCATCAATAAAATAGCCGTTAGGATTTTGTTCTGCTTGCTTTCTCCCTTCTTCTACTGCTTTACTATAATCGGATGGATGTTCTACTACATTTACTCCTTTACTTCTTAACAGGTCTTTTTTCCATTGCTTCGCATCAGCAGACATATGTACGGTTACGCTAAATCCAAGCTTCGCACTCATGATCCCAATACTTAACCCTAAATTTCCTGTTGAGCCGACGACAATCGAGTATTGTGAATAAAATTTTCTAAACCTCTCACTATCAATCATAGAATAGTCATCTTTAAACGTTAGCATATTTGCTTCGATGGCGAGGTCTTCGGCATGTTTTAATACTTCGTATATTCCCCCTCTTGCTTTTATTGATCCTGATATGGCAAGATGACTATCACATTTGAGCAAAAGTCTTCCTTCCATTGTTTTTTTCATTTTACTTTCAAGCACTTTTTGCATATGAGGAATCTCGACAGTAGGAGATTCGATGATCCCATTCATTTCTTTTGTTTCAGGAAACACTTGCGCAATATAAGAAGAAAAACGTAGTAATCTTTGTTCTGCTTCTTTTACATCTTTTTCACTCAAGGATATATGTTTCATTGCTTCTTTAAATGTTCCGTATTTCGGATTTGTCCAAAATACTTCTTCGGTTGAAATCATTTGCTTAATTAAAGGATAGTTCTTTTCCCATTCTTCAACAGTTTTTCCTGCGATTCTTTCCATGTTATACTCCTTTCATAAACCGATTTTACGCTCCAACTCCCACTTATAAATTAATAGATTCAATTCAGCACCACCTATTGTAATTTTCTTAGAATCGAACCATTTTGCTCCTAATGCCTCGTAAAAATGGAGGGATTTATTTTGTTCTAATACTTCCACAAATATTGTCGTATATCCTAATTTCTCAAATTGATTGAACATCGGTTCCACTAGCTTTCTTCCAATTCCCATTCCTTGATACGATTCGAGAATATAAATAGCAGTAAGATCCCCCGCATTTTCTGTATGATTATTTCCTCTTTTACCACCGCTGACAAATCCTACAATTTCACCCTCATCATTTTCGGCAACAAAAACATCGTTCCCTTCTTCACTAATATTCTTTTTCCATAATTCTGTCCGTTGTTCATAGGATAGATTATCTAAAAAAGAATCCGGTACGATGTTTTTGTAGGTTGTCTTCCAGCTATCTACATGAACTTTCGCGATTCCAACTGCATCGAGTATCTCTGCTCTTCTAATAAACACTTTCATAATTCCCCTTTCAAGTAAAAAGTTTTTATTTTCATTCTACTTTAAGAATCAATTTGGTACTATAAGATTAGGAATTATCTGAATTATATTTCGTTAGGCGGGGATCAAATTGAAAAAGTATTTGTTACCAATCTTTATCTTAATAATGAGCGTTTTGTATATTTTTTTCATCCCAGAACATCCAATGCTAATTAAGATTTTGTTCAAACTAATTCCGATGTGGTTAATTATTAGCTATGCTTATTTACATCGCCCATCCACGTCATCAAAAACCTATTGGACCATTATTTGTGGATTATTCTTCTGTATGCTTGGTGATGGAACTCTTCATTGGTTTATCGTTGGACTATCCGCTTTTCTTATTGGACACCTTTTTTATATGGGTGCTTTTTTTAGCAATTGGCGGTTTTCATGGCTCCGTTTCGTTTCCATTATTCCGATTGTTTGTTATTCCTTTTTCATGGGAAAGGAATTAATTACAGCAATTATTCAAAATGGAAATGCTTCACTTGTCATTCCTGTAATCTTCTATGTAATTGTTATTTCATTAATGACTTGGTCGGCAATCATGACCGGTAACATATGGGCGAGCATAGGCAGTATTTTATTCGTTATTTCTGATTCCATCCTATCATGGAATATGTTTGTCGCAAACATTCCATATTCAAATGTATTAATCATGACGACTTATTATTTGGCTCAATTTCTTATTGCACATAGTGCTCGATCCATTGTGTCTAGCACTCTGTATTTAGACAAAAAAATTGGGAGCACCATTTAATGTAATGTGCTCCCGTACCTAACCATTTTTCCTATTCATTTTTGATCTGATCTTCTGGTTCATAATCTAATCTTTCGACTTTCCCATTTATAAGCAAGCTACAAAAGAAAAATCAAGTAGTTTTGTTTATGATTGTTTTGTGTCTAGCGGCTTTAAGTTCGCTTCAATTTGACTGCGTTTTTGTTCCAAAAATGGTGGTAATGCTAATCTTTCTCCTAAGTGCTCAATATCCTCATCTGTTGCAAAGCCTGGCCCATCCGTTGCAAGCTCAAACAAAATACCATTCGGCTCTCGATAGTATAAAGATTTGAAATAAAATCGATCTACAAATCCGGAGTTTGGCATTCTCTCCCCTTTTATTTTTTGAACCCATTCCTTTAATTCCTCTTCATTGTCCACCCGGAATGCAACGTGATGTACCCCTCCACGTCCCAATCTTTCTCTTGGCAAATCTGTTCTTTCCTCGATATGAACTTCGGCTCCTGTTCCACCTTCACCGGTTTCATAAACGAGAACATCTGGCTGACCGTGAACCGCCGAAGGGTACTTTCCTTTTAGACTGAATCCCATTATGTCAGTAAGTACCTCTACAGTGGGTTCACTATTCGGAACGGTTAATTTTACGGGTCCTAATCCAATAATCCCATATTCATTTGGAATTGGACTTTTCCCCCAAGGAGTGCCGGCTGCCACGCCTTGATTATTTTCATCTGAAACAAGAATGAGTCGCTGCCCCTCAAAATCTTTAAATCGAAGGGCTTTCCGATTAAAAACTTCTTCAATTTCACTATGTTCGATCGCCAACTCTTCAAATCGATTTTTCCAAAATGCCAATGCTTGATTATTTTTTACACGTAATGATATTTCAGAAATACTATTATTTCCGTCATGATTCCTTGCCGCATGTGGGATTTCAAAAAAGGTGAGCTCTGTACCGGCATTACCTAGTTCATCACCGTAAAATAAATGATAAACCGAAACATCATCTTGATTTACAGTTTTTTTGATTAAGCGCATTCCAAGTGTTTTTGTATAGAAATAAAAATTATTTTGCGCATTTGCAGTAAATGCAGATACGTGATGGATTCCTTTTAGTTGCATAGTGTCCAACTCCTTTTGTACATATTTTATCTCTTATTTCCCCAAAAATAATTTCGTATATTAAATATCTTGAATTAAAGATAATTGATAAATTGGTTTCTGTCAATAAAATAAGGTAATTAATATTTGTAATTAAATTTTTTGAAAAGGGGAATATGAACATATATGAAATTCAATAATTTTCAAATATAATAGAAAAATAATTAAAGAAAAGGGTCATTGTAAACTATTCTTAAGATTCTTGAAAAAGGGACGAAAACGATGATAAATAATCTGTATAAACGCTTAAAGCTTTCACCTCCAAAAATATTAATCCTTGGTTTTGTTGTAATTATATTCATTGGTTGTTTGCTTCTTCAATTACCTATCGCTACACAGGATGGGAAGGGGTTAAGCTGGATTAATGCCTTATTTACAGCAACTTCTGCAACATGTGTTACAGGTCTCGTTGTTGTTGATACTGGAACAACCTTTACTGTATTTGGACAAATGACTGTGTTGGCCTTAATTCAAATTGGGGGACTTGGGTTTATGACCTTTGCAACTTTATTCGCCCTGTTAATTGGAAGAAAGATCTCTTTGAAGGAACGATTATTGTTACAAGAAGCATTAAATGTGGTTTCTACTCAGGGGGTAGTCCGACTAGTTAAAACAGTCCTTTTCTTTACGCTAATTACGGAAGGGCTAGGAGCAATTTTATTAAGTATCCGTTTTTCATTTGATATGCCCCTTGCAAAAGCGATATATTTCGGAGTTTTTCATTCCATTTCTAACTTTAATAATGCAGGCTTTGATTTAATGGGCGGATTCCGGAGTTTAACAGGATACGTATCAGACCCTGTTGTAACTTTGGTGATCTCATCATTAATTATTCTAGGGGGAATTGGATTTATTGTTGTTCATGATTTCCTTGAACATAAATCCTTCCGTAGATTTTCGTTACATAGTAAAGTGGTACTTTGCACGACCGGAGCTTTAGTATTATTTGGGACAATGTTTATTTTCTTATTAGAATATAGTAATCCTAAGACACTACAACCGCTTTCTTCAAGTGGAAAAATCCTCGCTTCCCTTTTCCAATCGGTTACAGCAAGAACGGCGGGGGCAAATACAGTGAACATCCCTGATTTAACTGATTCCACGATATTTTTACTTATTATCTTAATGTTTATTGGTGCTTCTCCAGGCTCAACGGGTGGCGGAATTAAAACGACAACCTTTGTTACGTTATTAGGAGCAGCTTGGGCACAAATGAGAGGGAAGGAAGATGTCGTTTTCTTTCGCCAACGCTTAGTTCCCACGATGATTTATAAGGCAATCACTGTAGCATTAATTGGCTTTACAGTCGTTGTGATCGTCACGATGCTTCTTTCGATAACTGAAACAGAGAAAAACTTCGAGGTTATCTTATTTGAAGCAACCTCGGCCTTTGGAACGGTCGGACTATCAATGGGGCTTACTCCGGAGCTTTCCATACTAGGGAAAATTATTATTTCAATAACGATGTTTATTGGCCGATTAGGTCCACTGACAATTGCTATTGCCTTAACACATAAACAAACTAAAGAACTTTATCGTTATCCAAAGGGAAGATTTATGATTGGGTAATGAAACCATTCCGGGAGAAGTTTTCTCTCGGAATGGTTTATTTATACATGTCGGTGAAGTTTACATTTTTCGAAGATATCTTTGACTAAAACAAACTTTGTTTAGGCTACTATGTGAATGTCAATTCCAGATGTTAATCGCATTATTTCATTTACGATGGAGCCTTTTGTTATTTCCTCAAACCGTGACCTTGCTGATTGACCTAAAATAATTTGAGTAATATTGTATTTTTTTGAGATATCTGTTATTACTTTTGCAATCTTTTTATTGGTCATTTCTTCTACAATAAATTGTGCATTGAATTCTAGTGCCAACTGTTCCCATACGAGTATGTTTTTCCTCTCCTTACTATTCATGATGTCCATGCTTTTATAGGTTCCATGAAAAATATAGAGAGCTGATTTTAAACGACTGGCGATACGCCATCCTCTTCTAATAAGCTTTTCTGCATTTAGATCATTCTGAATGCAAACTAAAATTTTTTCACTTGTTCCATGGGGAATGAAATTTTCCTTTTCAGCTTTTTCATCTACATCATTAGCGACTTCACGTAGTGACAATTCTCTTAATGCTGATAAATTCCATTTAGTAAAAAAGTTTTGCAGTGCCTGGTCAATCTTATTGGCCGTATAAATCTTTCCCTCTTTCAAACGCTTTTGTAATAATTCGGGCGTCACATCGACAAGGATTACCTCATGAGCAGAATTTAAAATAAAATCAGGAATTCGTTCTCTCACTTGAACCCCTGTTATTTGTTGAACAATATCATGTAAACTTTCTAAATGCTGAATATTCACGGCGGAGATAACGTTTATCCCGTAAGTTAGAATCTCCTGAACGTCTGCATATCGTTTTTCATTAGAAGAACCCGGAACATTTGTATGTGCTAGTTCGTCAATGATGACGACATCAGGGTTTCTTTCAATAATTTTTTCTAGGTTTAGCTCTTTAAAGATTTTACCCTTATATGAAATGTCCTTTAATGGCACTATTTCAAGGTTCTGAATAAGTTTCTCAGTTTCATGACGATTATGTGTTTCGATGAAACCAATCACTACATCAATTCCTTCATTTCTTAAGTCATGAGCTTCAAGGAGCATTCGATAGGTTTTCCCAACTCCAGGTGCAGAGCCAATATATAACTTTAATTTACCTTTGTTTAATCGTTCAATTTCCTGAAGAATTTCCTCGGGGGTTTTTCTTCTAAAACTAAAATTATCACTTACAAACATTTCAATCACCCCAAAGACCAAAGTTTAGATTACCATAAAATGTCTACTCTTCATGCTCCAGTAAATCCATCAATGCTAGGTTAAGAGTTAATACATTAATTCTGGGTTCTCCAAATAGTCCTAAGGACCTTTTTTCTTTATACTGATTAATTAATAGATGAAGTTTTTCCTCAGAAATTCCAGATTCTTTTGAAACTCGGGAAATCTGAAATTCAGCCGCCTTAATAGAAATTTCCGGGTCAAGTCCTGATCCTGAATTCGTAATCAAATCCAATGGAATATCGCTTGTTTTTATTCCAGGATTTTCTCTTTTTAAGGTGTCAATCGATTCTTTTACTCGTTTGAGTAAGTCTTTATTGGATGGTGCATAATTAGTAGAACCACTAGCAGCTCCATCATTTTGAATCGATGATATTCTTCCGTGAAAATACTGCTTCGTTGTAAATTGTTGTGCAATTAATTCAGAACCTATTATATTATCTTCATCATATACTAGACTTCCCTTTGCTTGCTTCGGAAAAATTAGTTGAGCAGCAGCTGTTGTCACTAATGGATAAATTAACCCACATAGCAAAATGAACAATAAACAAAGACGGACCATTTTCATTTAATTACACTCCTCGTATAATAAGTTTTA